>JACNGK010000112.1:0-5778 GCA_014384145.1 Nitrososphaerota archaeon | reverse complement strand
ATTGACGTAGAATGAATTGGTTCAAAATCTTTCTCAGTCATATTCAAAATATCCAAGTTGTCTAGCGGAGGCTGAACATATTGTGAACCTACACGGAGTTGCCTGTGTCTGACGTTTATGGAATGTGACAAGGCTAGAATTTTCATTTCATTGTTACAAATTATGATATTTCCATCACTAAACAACTCTACAACAATAACAAATTCCTTTTCAAAATAGGAAAGTGTCAAATATACAATTCTTTCAGTACCAATCTGTTTTACTTCCTTAAGTTTGAATCTGAGTAGGTTGTTTCTAAGATGCTTTAACAACTTGTTTGGCTCAATAGGTTCTATCTTCACTTTTGTTATCCAAATTCCAAAAGTGGATAACATAAGTAAAACGTCAGATTTTTCTGGATGATGAAATTTGAAAAGCAGACTGTCTTTTGTAATCCCATAGATGTTACTAACATAGTAACCATCAATTTTTTTGCTGATATCATTAACAAGATATCTTAATTCAATGCCAGATAGTGTCATAATATGAGTAAAGAGTCTCTGATTATACTCTTATCGATTATTTAGTACTCAGACAAAGGTTTTAAAAATGGCACCGCAGAAAAAACCTAGAAATTTCATTGGCTAGACACGGTAAAAAAAAAATAAGGTTCGGTTCGGGGGGTAAAAAAATCGAGGATTTTGTAGATCCTAACAAAGACCCTCACAGCTATCTCAAACGATTCATTTTAGAAGAAAATTATAGAGATTGGTTTAACCGAAATTATCCTGATAGCACAATTTACGATGCAGTTGGACTAAATGAATGGGATTATAATGCAATGGAAAAGAAACTTTCTCCTGATCAAGATACTACACAAGATACAACAAAAAATGAACCGGAGCCGGAACCAAAAATAGAATCAGAACCAAAAATAGAATCAGAACCAAAAATAGAATCAGAATACACTGATACCTCAGATATACCACCACCTGAACCAGTAATCTCCGAGGAACAACAAAACCTCACCAAAAAACGTACTAACATACTTTTCTGGATGCGCTTTTGCTTTGCAATTATTGGAGGGGCAATTGCAACATTTCTCTTTGAAGAAATAGATGGCGATGAAGAGCGTAGATGGACATCAATTATTTTTATGATTGGTCTTTTCATCATCACTTGCTTCATAGCAAAGGGAATGAAGATAAGCTTCCCAAAGGCAGACAGGAAGAAACTTGTAACAACAGGAATGGGCAGTTTCATCTTCTTGTACTTGTTTGCATGGATCATGACCTATACGCTTTTGAATCTTCCAAGAGATGACTTTTCATTACCATTTACTTAGATGGGTTGTATCATATTGTGGAAGACAAAAACACCCGGCATTCCTGACGAACTTTTTGACCGAGATGAAAAAGTTCCGATTACAAAGGAAGAAGTGCGTGCGGTTCAGATTTCAAAGGGCAGACTAAAGCCTGGAATGATTGTTTACGATATTGGTTGTGGCTCTGGCTCCATGTCAGTAGAGGCAGCATTACAGGTAGAAGACTCTGGTCATGTACATGCAGTAGATTATGATCCAAAAGCGGTAGAATTAACAAAAAAAAATCTTGCAAAGTTTGGAATATCAAATGTTTCTGTAATAGGTAACAATGCCAATGAGGCTATATCTGAGTTACCTAATGCTGATGCAATCTTTGTGGGTGGAACAGGTAAGGATACAACGGAAATTGTTAAGATGTGTCTAGACAAGCTTAAGCCCGAAGGAAGGATAGTAATAGGAATGATACAGATAGAGACGATCTTTTCGGTTCTGTCTTTTGTACAGGAGCAAGGTCTCAAGTCAGTTGACATAACTCAGGTTACCATTTCAAAGAGTCGAAAGACATCCACAGGAACTATGATGCTTGCGCGAAATCCAGTTACAATATTGTCTGCCACAAAAAATTAAAAAGATGATTTTTTATGGCTGAATTAGTTTGTGTTGGATGCGGACCCGGAGACCCAGAATTATTAACAGTTAAAGCTGTAAACGCCATTAATGCAGCAGATACAATCATGTGCCCTGCTTCAAATGAGGATAGACCAAGTATTGTGTTATCCATTGTTTCTGATATAATTGATAAATCGAAAAACCAAGAAATTGTGCGACTGATATTTCCAATGACAAAGGACAAAGATGTACTTGAGGCAACTTGGAAAAAAAACGCAAAGATAATGGCCGAAAAAGTATTGTCTGGGAAAAATGTTGTTTACATTACAATAGGAGATCCATACCTGTATAGTACATGGATATACATGCACAGAGAGATTAAAGCCAATTACCCGGAAATGAAAATTAGCGTAGTTCCAGGCATAGTTTCCATATTCAGTTTTGCATCAAAAATTGGAGTTAGTGTAGCCGAAGGTGCAGAAAAGGTTTCAGTAATTCCATCTTGTTATGATTTGAGTACTGTAAAGGAGATTGCGAGAAACTCAGAAAGTATGATCTTTCTTAAAGATGGAAGATATTTTGACCAAGTAATCCAAGTCTTAAAGGATGCAGGGTTTCCAGATAATTCTATTTTTGCAATTGGGCAGGATCTTGGTACAGATCATGAAATAATTAGAAAAATGACATTGGGTGAAGTTAATGATGATACCCTCACTACCAAATATTTCTCCATTCTGGTGGTGAAACGTGTCTAAGGTTTACTTTGTGGGTTGTGGTCCCGGTGACCCAGATCTAATCACTGTCAAGGCAAAAAAACTGATTCAGAAGGCAGACGTTGTTGTATATTCTGGTTCATTGATTCCTTCTGAGATTCTTAAGATGTGCAAAAAAGCCAGAATGTATGATGCGGCAAAACTTGTACGCGAAGAAATTTTTGATCTATTAAAAAAAAATGCTAAAAAAGGCAAAAAGGTAGTACGACTTCACGATGGTGACCCATCAATTTACGGAGCAATACGTGAACAGATGGACAATCTGTATAAAGAAAAAATTGATTCTGTAATAGTACCTGGAGTTACATCATTTCTAGCATCCGCAGCTGCACTTGGAGCTCAGCTAACACTTCCAGGTGTAACACAAACAATGATAATATCAAGAGCAGAAAAACGCACAAAAGTTCCAAAGCGTGAAAAAATATCAGAACTTGCAAAACACAGAGCTACGATGATCTTCTATCTAAGCATTCATCTTCTAGCAAATATAGTAAAAGAAGCACTAGATGGTGGATATACAAAATCAACACCTGTTGGAGTTGTTTATCGCGCAAGTTGGAATGACGAAAAAATTATTACGGGAACGCTAGAGACAATTACAAAAAAGGTTAGAGATCAAAAGATTACGCGAACTGCTATCATAATAATTGGAGATGTTATAAAACCAAAATCATATGAATATTCTCGTCTATACGATAAGAGCTTTAGTCATGGATTTAGAAAATCACGTTCTAAATCATCAAAAAATTAACTTCGTCATTAATTCCCATCATCTGAAGATTTTTTTTAAAAAGCTTAACATCACCAGAAGTGAATATTCTCAACACGTTTTGCTGTAAATCATTATCCTCTACGAAATCTTTCAGAACATTTGAAATATTTTTTGCAGGATCTAAAAACTTAACATTTTTGAAAATTGATCTTAGAAATGGTTCTAAAAACGGTAAATGTGTACTTGATAGAGTAGCAACATCAATCAAGTTATCTAAAAATATATCCTCTAAAACTTCTTTGATGATATTTTTACAATATTCTTCATCTGTGAGAAATTTTCCAGATTCTACAAGTTCAACAAGTAATGAGCAATCAATTTTGTGAATCACTATGTCGTTTGGCACATTACATTTTTCTATAAATTCTGTAACACTTTCACTCTGAATAACAGATCTAGTTCCAAGAATTGCAATATTTCTTGTTCTAGATATTTTTACAGCATCACTAAGCGGAGGGTATATCCCAGCTAATTTCCTACTGATCCTAGAATAATCGAGTAGAAGTGTGGGTGTATTTGATGCCATTATAATGTAGTCCGGAGAAAATTTTTCCTCTAGTAGATCTACTGTGTCTTTGATGACATCTTCTAACTCTTTTTTCGATTTTACTCCATAAGGAAAATTTTTCTGATCAGCGAAATAAATTAACTCTCCTTTGAAAATTTTTTGTATTTCCCTTATAATTGATATCGAACCAAATCCAGAGTCAAAAACCGCAATTTTCATTCATTCATACCTCCTTTGTTAGCTAAATTTAGCCTAGTGTTGATCTAAATACACACCCAGTATTAAGAATAAAATTGTAAACGATGCCCTATGACATCTTTTGAAAAGACATGGGCACAAAGAGAAGTAAAAAGTATGACTGAAAAGATTCGTGATACTGTAAAGCCACAAGGCGCACTAAAACCACGAATTCAAACAGCAGTTAACAAACTTCAAGTGCAAACTTCAAAGATGGACGTCATGTTGACAAAATTACATCAAAGGGACCAACAGCTTTTTGATAGAATTGTCACTGCAACGCAGAGCCATGATACACCAACTAGTAGGGTTTTATCTTCTGAATTGGCAGAAGTTCGTAAAGTTTCAAGAGTATTAGGCAATGCCAGAAATTCCCTTGAACAAGTACAATTACGATTAACTACTATTCATGATCTTGGTGATGCAATGATTGCAATTGGACCAGCGATGTCAACTATGAAAGAATTGAAACCAACAATGAGTAAATTCATGCCAGAGGCAGACTCTGAGTTGAATACCATGACAGAAACATTGAATGGACTTATGGTTGATTCACTTTCAGGCGATTCGTTTGAGATGCAAGACAGTGCTATGACTGAAGAGACAAACTCAATTCTTCAGGAAGCAGAAGCTGTTGCCTCACAACAAACAGACGAAAAATTTCCATCAATACCAACAATGACTCCAACAGGACTTCCGTCCCAAACGCAATCTAATACACAATCGAATCCAATGGATTTCCTTGAGTAAGCGTTAAGATAAAGTCCAATTTTTTTCTATTTTTTAAAGACTAAGGGAAAGCTGTTTCCTTAGAAAGTATTTCATCCAACTCAGAAACTTTTATTCTATTTTGTTCCATTGAGTCGCGCATTCTAAGAGTGACAGTATCATCTTGTAACGTTTGATGGTCAATTGTAATGGCATAAGGTGCACCAACTTCATCCAACCTTCTATATCTTCTTCCTATCGCACCAGAATGATCCAAGAACACATCATACTTTCGCTTTATTTTTAGATAAATTTCATCCGTCTTTTCTGCAAGACCATCTTTTTTTACAAGTGATAACACTCCAACGTGAATTGGGGACAAATATGGTTTAAGGGATAATACAATCCTATCGTTCTCTTTGTCTTCTCGTAAACCACTTTCTAATATCGTGTATAAGCTACGATCTATTCCCATAGAAATTTCAAAAACATGTGGAAGTACTTTTTCGTCATTGTCCATTACCTCAAATTTTTCTTTACTTTTAGTAGCATGACTAGTTAAATCATAATCCGCTCTATAGTTACATGCTACCAATTCAAGCCATCCGGTAGTTGTCTCAACCTCAAAATCAAAAGCAACTTCTGCATAGAACGCTTTTTCCTTTTCTCCCAATTTTCGAAATCTGCTTTTTTGTATGTCTACACCGGCTTTTTCATAAAACTCAGTTAAAATTCCCAGGTAGTAAGAAACAAACTTGTTCGGAATTATTTTTGAATCCACCGCCTCCTTACAAGTCATAATCTTCACTTCGTCATCAACTTGAATTGGAATCTTTGTGTTCTCTATCTCCGAAAACTTGTCAAGCTC
>JACNGK010000111.1:0-5824 GCA_014384145.1 Nitrososphaerota archaeon | reverse complement strand
AATAACCATAACTAAATCCATAATTAGTGATAAACTGTTTTATTATGATAAGAATGGAGTTTAGAAATGTTTTAGCTTTTTCATTGCCATAGTCTTTTGCAATTCTATGTAAAACACTTTCTGGTTCTTCGGCTCCAATAGATGATTTATCTATTACACCGCTAACTAATTCACCATTTTTAATCACTATGTCTTTCCGTTTACCATTTGTACCCTTTGACCATTTAGAAGTCAGTACCAAGTTGAAATCAGATGGAAGAAACAATGAAAACAATTGTTTTCCCGTATAAAGTGAACCATTTTTATTTTTGATTTTTGGTTCTGGTAATTCCCCATCATAACCACCTAGCATTGCAAAATTAGTAAATTCTTGCTTTGTTAAAGTAGTATCATCTTTGGTAAGAAGATATGCACCAGTAATAAAGTCACGAAGACCTCCGATTATTGGACCGCCAAACCTAGGAGAAATTAACTGTTCTTGGACTCGCATCAATAGTATTGCCTCAGCCCTTGCTTCTTCACTTTGTGGTACATGAAGATTCATTTCATCGCCATCAAAGTCAGCATTGTATGGTGGACAAACAGAAGGATGTAACCGAAAAGTTTTTCCTGGTAACACACGAACGTGGTGAGCCATTATAGACATTTGGTGAAGTGATGGTTGTCTGTTAAACAGTACAACGTCACCGTCAGCAAGATGTCTTTCCACTAGATATCCTATCTCAAGTGAATCAGCAATAATTGAACGATCTTCGACAAAATCTAGTCTAATTTTAACTCCGTCAGGTCTTACAATATAATTTACTCCAGGAAATGTATTTGGTCCATTAATAACTAATTTTTTTAGTTTTTCAATATTCCATTCAGTAACAATTTCAGGAATTGTAAGTTTAGTTGCAACAGCTGTTGGAACACCAACTTCACCCAAGTCTAAATTGGGATCTGGGGAAATAACAGTTCGGCTTGAAAAGTCTACCCGTTTTCCGGATAGTGATCCTCTAAAACGACCTTCCTTGCCTTTGAGTCTTTGTGTTAATGTTTTCAGAGGTCTACCAGAACGATGATGAGCCTGTGGAATTCCTGAAACCTCGTTATCAAAATAAGTTGTAGTATGATATTGAAGTAGATCAACAAGATCTTGAACTATTAGTGGAGGTGTTCCAGCTTCTTTGCTTTCTCTCAGTCGTTGATTTACCCTAATAATGTCTACCATTTTATGGGTTAGATCATCTTCAGATCTTATTCCAGTTTCAAGTATAATAGAAGGTCTAACAGTTACAGGAGGTACAGGCAATGCTTGTAAAATAAACCATTCTGGTCTTGCGGTAGAAGTGTTATAATTTAATAAATCAAGATCATCGTCAGTAATTTGTGAAAATCGTTCTCTTATTGTAACTGGTAATAATCTATTTTCTCCAAGTTCAGTTTTTTCTATGAATATTGTTGGTTTTGTGAAAATAAGTTCGTATTGTGGTTTTCCACAATGTGGACACTCTTTTGCTTTTTTTGCTTTTTCAAGTATTTGTTCTGGAATACGTTTACGTGATAGTACAGTATATGATGCACTATTTTTTTTAAATTTCGAGAACTTGTCAAGTACTTCCTGAGGAACTTTTAATCTTGAACAAGATCTGCATGTAGAAGTCAACAACTTGTGGATGCTATCAATAAATGCAATATGTAATACTGGCTCTGCAAGCTCAATGTGTCCAAAATGACCAGGACATCTAGCAGAGGTATTGCCGCAAGTCAGACATTTTTGTCCAGGTTCTAATGTTCCAAGACATCCATCCATCAATCCACCCTGTACTGCCATACCATCTTCATCGTAAGTTTCAGGGGCAGTAATTTCAGATACTGAATATTTCCTAATCTCATTTGGAGACCAAACACAAAATTTAATCCCATCAATAGCTTTTACTGTTTGAATGGACATTATACTCTCTCCTTAATCAACAAACGTGGTGCAATAGCAAGACTAGACATTTCTTGCAATAACAGCTTGAATGCATATGCCACAGATACAGAACTTACTTTTCCCTTATCTACACAAACTCTACAATAAAATCTTCTTTGTTTAATATCATGATATGCTACAAGACCACATCGTTCGCATACAAAGATATCAGATTTATCAGATTCATCAAGCAGTCTATCTTTGAGAATCATGGAAGCCCCGTAGGCTATTATACAATCTCTTTCCATTTCTCCAAATCTTAAACCACCACCACGTGCCCTACCTTCAGTAGGTTGTTTAGTTAACATCTGAACTTGTCCACGTGCACGTGCATGTATCTTATCTGCAACCATATGATGTAATTTTTGATAATAAACAACTCCAATAAACACCTCAACTGGGAATTGTTTGCCTGTTTTACCGTCATACATAATTTCCTTACCAGAATACTCGAATCCTGCGTCTTTCATTACACCCTTTACATCCTCCATCTTCTCACCAACAAAGGCAGACGCATCAACCTTTTTGCCTCGTATTGCAGCGGCTTTACCAGTTATTGATTCCATCATCATACCAACCGTCATTCTTGATGGAAACGCATGAGGATTAATTAGAACGTCAGGTGATATTCCGTCAGCAGTATAAGGCAAATCTTCTGCTTTAGCTAATATGCCTACTACTCCTTTTTGACCATGTCTTGAGGCAAACTTATCTCCTATTTCAGGAGGACGCATATCTCTAATTCTAACTTTGTACATTTTTCCACCCTCATATGCCTGCGTCAAAACAATGGTGTCAACAACTCCTACTTCAGAAGGTCTTACTCCTATGGAGGTATCCCTTCTATACGGTCCCCTAGATTCAAGTTCACGATACTCTTCCATAAATCTAGGCGGACTGGTTTTACCGATGAGGATATCACCTCCTGATACAGTGGATTCTGAAGCAATAATTCCATCGTCTTCCAATAAACGATACGATTTTTCACCCTTGTATCCACGAAGATTGTCATCAGCGTTTGGAATCTCAAAATTATCACGCATTCCACCAGGATATTGTTTTGATTCTGATTCATAGATCCTATAAAAGAATGTGCGTCCTAACCCTCTTTCAACCGAAGATTTGCTCAGAACAATAGCGTCCTCAATGTTATATCCATCAAATGGTAAGACCGCAACTACACAATTTTGTCCTGCAGGTCTTTTCTCGAGACCTAGTAGTCCCATAGCCTTTGTAGTCACAATAGGAGTTTGAGGATACAGCATGGAGTGTTGTCTTACATAAGTACTAGTGTTCATCATTGGTGTTGAAAAACCAAGACTTTGTTTGGCCATGGCAGATTCATATGTATTACGTGGAGATTGATTATGCTCAGGATATGGTATTATTGATGCGCCAGCACCTAAAATTGCTGAAGGAAAAATTTCGATATGAGTATGCTTCTTAACATGTTTATCATCAAATGTTATAAGACAGTTTTCTTCTTCGTTTGCATCTACAAGTTCAATTACACCCATTCGAATCAAGTCGTTCCATGAAACAAGTTTCTTTGTCACTTTATCAAGAAGATCTTGCGTGAGTACTGATTTGCCATCTTTTACTATCATGAGGGAACGTAAAACACGTCCTGCATTACAGTTTACATACAGTCTTTTTGTAGCACCTTCCTGTTCTGGTATATGTATAGATATCCCAACATGTGGATGAATCTTAGAAGATCTACGTAGTTCACGTAAAGAATTTGCTAATTTTTCTCCATCTTTATGATAACCAATTAATTTTCCATCAACAAAAATTCTAGCCCCATCCTTTTTTATCAAATCCTTAACTTCTGAGAAATGAGCTGTTCCAAACTCATACAATTTTTCAACAACCTCTTCTGAAGATACACTTACAGAAATTATCGCAGATAAAGCCAAATTCTTAACCAAGCCACAATTAGATCCTTCTGGTGTTTCACTTGGACAGATCCTTCCAAAATGTGTAGAATGTAAATCTCTTGCTTCAAAATTGGGTTGAGTTCTGCTCAAAGGTGATTGTACACGTCGTAGATGACTTATAGTAGACAAGTAATTTGTTCTGTCAAGTAATTGTGTAACTCCAACCCTTCCACGTCCCCAGTTTCCTGTTGCTATAGCGTTATTGAGTTTATCAGATATTATGCCGGGACGAATCGCTGCGCTAACAGCATTGATTCCTCTTTTTTGACCAGAGCGTTCAAGTTGATATTTCATATCTCGTACCAGATTCCTAAACGCAGTTCTGAATAAATCAGCCAACATCTGCCCTGCAAACTTGACAACCTTGTTGCCATAATGATCTTTGTCGTCTGGTTGAATCCATCCAAGTTTTAACTCTAATAATTTGCAGGCAGCCTCACCCAAAAACTGTGTTTTCTCTTTTCTGTTATCAGGTTGCTTACCTAAGTGTGGAAGTAAACCCCAATCCAATAGTGTTTCCGCACGCTTAATTTGAAATTCTTCCAACATGCCAGGTGCTATTCTTTTACTGATGTATACAATAGCATCTTTTGATGTTGTAATATCTGTTTTTTCAAAAGAACTCTCAAGTTCATTTTGTACGTTATCATTCAGAGATATCACCGATGCAATTTCTTTATCTGATTCTAATCCAAGAGCACGCATCAAAGTAATTATTGGAATATCAACAGGTGAGCCCGGTATCCTTGCAACAATAAGTCCATCCTCTTTCAGCACTAACTCCAGTTTTGCGCGATAACCAACAATTGAGGAATACACCTTTGCTTTGAATACTTTTTTACCGCCAACTTTTTCAGCATCAACAATAATTTTGTTGTATGACAAATCTTCTAATCCAACTATCACTCGTTCAGAACCATTAATGATGAAGTAGCCCCCAGGATCCTCTGGATCTTCTGCATAATCAATTAGTTTTTATTGTGTAAAACTTCGTAAAATACAAGATTCTGATTTTACCATTACAGGTATATCACCAATGTGAATGAATCTACTTTCTAGAGTTTTTCCATCTTCAATAACATTTGCTTCCAGCATCAATGGTGCAACATATGAAACATTGCGTAGACGTGCTTCTACAGGAGTAATGTGTGTAACAGAACCATCAAGCTCCATCATTCTTGGTTGCTTAAATTGAATTCTGCCTAGTTGAATTTTGTATGGATATTCAGCATTTTCAATATCTATGTGACCGATTTCGTCAATAATGTCCTGCAGTCCTTTTTTTAAAAATTCATCAAACGAGTTAAGATGTTGTTTAGCAACTCCCTGTCTAGATAAAATATCCTGAATTATAGGCCAACGCTTGTTTGCAGAATCAGTCATACTTCAACCACATATCTATAATAGAAACTTTCTCCGGCAGTTGCACTTTTTCTGGTAATCTTTATCATATCACCAGGTTTTATGCCAAGTCCAACAATAGCTGGATCAGTACCAAAAATTAACGGTAATTCAGTTGCCTTACAATGATACTTTTCTAACACATCTTCAGCTTCCTTTTTTGTCATTACCTCATGTTTTGGGACATAGATATGATCAGGTGCTAGAGTTAGACGCTTTTTAGTTACCATCATAAAAACCTCCGAGTATAATATCAATTGGGGATAAGAATAAGCAACACAAACAGCAAAAACCGGCTTTGGGTTAATATATATTTACTCGGAATTTTTTGGAAAAATTATCGGTTTTGTGATTCATCCGATCCATTTTTCAATATAATAAGAAAATATTTGGAAAATGAAGGTAAATGTAATCAAACAAAATTAAGACTTTGATAGTTTCATCATTTAGAATAAATCCGTATACGCAAAGAATGAAGAAACATAAATAGGACACATTCTAAGGCTAGAATAATGAATTCTCGTAG
>JACNGK010000046.1:0-5890 GCA_014384145.1 Nitrososphaerota archaeon | reverse complement strand
GAATCAGTAGATATATAATTAAAATGATTTTTTAATCGTCATATGTCTTCCAACCCACAAATCCCTCCTTTAGTGCAAGAACATCTAGCAAGATTGCAGCAAACACAACAGAACTTTCAATCCATTATGATGCAAAAACAACAGTTAGAATCAGAAAAACTTGAAACAGAAAAAGCATTAGAGGAATTGAAAAAGGCAAGTGATGACGAATCAGTTTTCAAACATGCTGGAACCATCATGATAAAATCTAACAAAAAGGATCTTATTGACGAACTTGAAGAACAGGTGGAACTGGCAAAAACAAAAGCTTCCCTTTTAGTTAAACAAGAAGAGAGATTGAAAATTACTCTAAAAGAACAGGAAACGAAAATTCAGGAAATAATGAAAAATCCCTCTACAAACACTAACCCACCAAAATAACAACTTTCCAAGAAAATATTAATCAAAAAAACATATCATTTTTTGTGAATTTAAAGAATTTGCGTATAGTAGTAGATGAAAGAGAAAAAAAAAGTGGTATACCAGGTCTTTTAAAGGGAATAGGTATCAATTTGGAAATAAAAACACTACCAATTGGTGATTATATTGTTGCACCTGAAACTGTAGTTGAGAGAAAAACGATTTCTGATTTGGTTTCATCAGTCTTTGACGGCCGTTTATTTGATCAATGTAATAGATTGAAAGAACATTATCAATTTCCAATTTTACTAATTGAAGGAAATATAGACGAAATAGAAGAATTGACAGAAAATTCACTTGTATTTTATGGCGCAATTTCATCTATTGCACTTGATTTCAAAATTCCAGTAATTCATACACCTAACGCTTCTCATACAGCCAAGTTGTTGATGTCTATGTGCTCAAGAAAGGATGCAAGTAAGGGTCCATTTATTAAAAAAATTAGAAAATCAAATGATGTGCAAAAACAACAACTTTCCATACTGTGTAGTTTACCTGGCGTAGGAGAAAAAACTGCCATACGTATGCTAGAAAAGTTTGGAACGCCTTTGAGGGTGTTAAGTTCATCAACTACAGAACTTTCCAAGGTTGGTGGTCTTGGTGAAGCTCGTGCTAAAAATATAAAAAAAGTATTACAAGCACAAAGTAAGCATTTGAAAAAAACTAGTCAGAAAACACTTCGTGACATATGAATTAGTTCTTCATTGGTTTTCTTTTTAATCTATTTCCACACCTAGGACATTCTGTAACTTTAGAAAAATCTGTTTTACATCCTGGGCAATAATACTTCCAAATTATAACATTTTTTATACCACTTGTCATTACAGGAATAACTTTTATGCTAAGATTTTTTGCCACATTAGAAATAGCAAAATCATCAGTCACGAGTTCAGCCTTAAGTTGAAGACTTAGAGCTATAGTGGATATATCTTCATCGGAAAGGTTGGGAAAATCACCTGATTTTTTTGCAGCATTATTAACAGTAATAATAAATCGATGCTCAGGATCAGAAATCATTAACCTTTTCGTTTCAATTAAAATCTGAACTGCATCATGATCTTTTTTGATGTGTTCAATTTCATTATAAACGAGAGACGTGATATAGCTTGGTTCATTTGAACTAAATGGAATTCCTGCATAAAATGCACTAGAATCTAAAACCCTAAAAGCCAAGCTTAGTCATCTGTCTCAGACCTTTCTTTTTTAGCCTGACAAAAACTGCTTGTTTTTTGTATTTTTCTATAGTTATTGTCTCGCCAAAGCCAGCTGATTTGATGACTTGAGCATCCATGGCTATATTACAATCATGTGAACACCTTATCTCCACCTTTTCGTCAGGAACAACTATGGACGGAAGTCTGTGGACTGGAGCAACTGGTGTTATAATTAATACATCCAAACTTTCATGCAGTATTGGTCCACCAATTGATAAAGAATGGCCAGTTGAACCACTTGGTGTTGAAATCATAACGCCATCCATCCTTTGTTTTACTATATCATTTTGAAATTTTATTTCAAATTCAGCAGTTTTAGTCAAATTTTTTCTATTAACATATATCTCGTTTAATGCAGGCTGAAACTGTTTACCGTTACAAGAAGCAACAACCCTTGTTCTTTTGTCAAACCAAACCTCATTTTTCTTTATGTGTTGTATAGCGTTGTCAATTTCATCCAAATTTATTTCTGAAAAAATTCCTCTATTGCCACCAACATTTATTGTTAGAAGTGGTGTCTCATTTTCAAGATTTCTAAACGCTCTAAGAGTGGTCCCGTCTCCACCAAATGTTATTACAAGATCAAGTTTTATCTCCCTTAAATCTTCTAAGGAGTTTACTGTTTTTGCTCCATCAACTAGTACTGGTGAAACAGTGTAAACTTTGAATTTTTGTTTTAGTAGCTTTGTTGCTATTCCTTTTACTGCCTTTTCAGCTTTTTTTGAGCCAAGTTTACTAACAATGGCGATTTTGCTAATTTTCAAGCCGATTCCGTTTGCAAATGCTTCTTAAAAATTTAATTTATTATTTACTCATGAATTCTAGGAACAAAGATTTTTATCTATTTTATACCATACCTGAATCATGTCATTACTTCTTAAAGATAGAGTATACACAATGCAGGCTCCAACTGCTAAACGGGGAATTTACCCAATGCATGGTTACAAGCTCGGTTTGTACAGAATGCCAATCAAACTTGAGGATCCAGCTGAGATAAAGTCTATTCTTGAAGGAATGAAAAAGACGTTTGTGATGGACAAATATGCTGACAGGATATATGCAACATACAATTGGATTGAAGAAAATATGCCGGATCCAGATGCTGATGGATATGAATACGTAGATCTTAGCGTCACTGTTGAAATTGTAACGGGCGAAGTAATTGATGCCATTTATCAGATTTATCCGGTTGAAAAATTTAGTGCACCTCAATGGGTACAAAACTATAGAAAAAAGGCTGACCACTTTGCAAAAATGATAATTGATACACTTCTTAGAAATACTATACTTTCTGACAAGATGGTTGAATATCTTATGAAATCAGAAAATGTGTCAGAAGCACAGGCATTAACAAAATTGGAGGAATTAACTCCTCTGGCACAAATAGTATTAGATGCCAAACCAATAGCTAAAATTGAAAAGCCAAAACCGGCAATTGAAGGTAAAAAACAAGTAATAGAGAGAGATGGAGAGGAAGTAGTTCCAGGGCCAATTGATATTGAATTCAAAGATAAGATGGACATATCCGCGCCATTTAAAACCAAAACAGGAAATGAGGTTAAGACTTGGGGAAGAATTGGAGCAGATAACAAAGTAATGGGTGTTTGGGGGGAGTTTTGTGCTGTTGACTTTGATATTTGTATTGGAGATGGTGCATGCATTGATGCATGTCCTGTAGCTGTTTACGAATTCTTTGACTTTCCAGGAAATGTGGGGTCTACAAAAAAACCGCTACAAATTAACGAGCCAGACTGTATCTTCTGTCTAGCATGTGAGGGTGTTTGCCCACCACAGGCGATCAAGATTTATCCAATGGATTAAACTCTAAATTTTAGTAATAAATTCCATAACTGTTAATATTGTATAATATTTTGACAGTATTGTAGATGGAGCCTATAGCACCAAATCCGTTCACTGGTTTTGTTTTTTATATTTTCATAGCATGCGCAATTATCATAATTTCTTATACATGTAATTTCTATTATTTGGCATTTCTTTCAGGACGAAGAAAAGAAAATCAGGATACCGTATCAATAGGCGAGCCAACTGTTACAATCCATCTTCCGATATATAATGAAAAGTATGTTGCTAGTCGTCTGATAAACTCTGTCTGTGATCTTGACTATCCAAAGCAAAAGATGTGTATCATGGTTCTGGATGATTCTGATGATAATACTACAGAACAAATAGCAGAACTTGTAGAAAATTACAAGGGTAAGGGCTTTGATATATCTCACATTAGACGTGGAACAAGACAGGGTTACAAGGCTGGGGCACTAAAGTACGCGATGAAATATACTAAAAGTGAGTTTGTCGCAATTTTTGATGCAGACTTTATTCCACCAACATGGTATCTAAAGAGAGCAATCCCATATTTTGCAAAACCAAACATTGGATTTGTTCAATGTAGATGGGGACATGTTAACGAAAATTATTCTGCTTTGACTCAGGCGCAAGCATTGAGCCTAGATTTCCATTTCTTAGTTGAGCAGAAGGCAAAAAGTAACTCGCATTTATTTATGAATTTTAATGGCACTGCAGGAATTTGGCGTAAGGAATGCATTGATGATTCAGGAGGTTGGCACACCGCAACTCTAGTGGAAGACTTGGATTTGAGTTATAGAGCACAGATGAAGGGTTGGAAATGCCTTTTCTTACCGGATATAGTTGTTAATGCAGAACTGCCTGTACAGATGAATGGTGCCAAGAGGCAGCAGTTCAGATGGGCTAAGGGCTCGATTCAATGTGCAATTAAACTTCTTGGCGGTATTTTACTAAAACGAAAAATAGCAATTGATGCAAAACTTCAGGCTTTTGTACAACTAACTCGTCACATCGTTTTTCCATTAATGTTAATTCAATTTCTTGCACTTCCAATTCTTTTAGCATCTAATGTGAATCTCTATATTGTTAGTTTCCTTCCAGTGGTAACGCTCGCAACATACCTTGCTATGGGACCAGGAGCTTATCTATTCATAATTCATAACATGTATGATAAAAATCGGAAGGAAAAAGCAATGGCCATGCCTTATCTGATAATTTATTCCATGGGAATGGCAGTAAACAACACCATAGCTGTAATAGACGCTATGGTGGGAAAGAAGAGCGAATTTCTGCGAACTCCAAAATACGGCATTGTTAAAAATACTGATGATTGGAGAGAAAAGGCATACAATCTGCCATTTTCTAAGACTACACTGCTAGAGCTCTTCTTTGGCATTTATGGTATTATGGCAATTTTAATCGCATTTTATTCAAGAAATCCTATATGGATTCCCATCATCGCCTTGCAGACAATGGGATTCTTGTACATTGCTTGCTTGAGCTTCTCGCATACAAGATTTAAAAGAGGTAATTCAAAAATGGACTATACCAAAACAAAAGAGGAAAAGATGGCTGATATTTTACACAAACTTGCAGTTGTTGGCATAATGGCAGTAATCTGCTTTGGTGCATATATGGCATATACTGGCTATCAGAACGATGTTTATCCCATGGATCTATCAATAGGACTGTTTGATAGAATTATGGCATCTTCTGAGCCAAAAACCATAATGACGGATATTAACACAATCAAGGGCTATCTTCCTGCCGAGGGGAACCCAGTCTGGATATTTCCAACTGATACTACAAATTTTACAAGAATACAGGCTGACTTGGATGTAATGCTTGCTAGCGCGGAAAAAATATCTGCGGTTCCTAGGGACAGTTCTGCATTTCACACAGGAATGATGGATGTCAGTCTTAGGTCAGAGATACTTCAGGAACAAATGATGGATATGGTACCATACATGTATGCAAGCGTTTCAAACATTCTTTTTGCCTCTATATGGATCGCAGTAATTATTGGAATATTTGCTATCCTTAAAAGGAAAAAGCAGAGTTTAGAAGCTTTTGATAAATCAGAAGGAGTCTAGGATAATTCTAATTCATTTTTGATTTTATCAACCGCTTTCATACCAAAGATATCCCTAACTTGTTGTGTCCTCATTGATTCCTTTAGTAAATTTTTTCCCAAAGAATCTAATAACATCTTAAACAAATCATCAAATCTGATTTCCCACCTATCCGCACAATCAAAAATGGTGCCTATAGCCCACTGCCTAACTTCATTAGGCAGTGGAATTTTCTTTTCTGATTCGATTGATATCTTATCAAAAAGATTAACAATTTCTGCTGTTTGCTCTGCCATTTTTTCAATGTCTCCTAACGAGCCA
>JACNGK010000103.1:0-5937 GCA_014384145.1 Nitrososphaerota archaeon | reverse complement strand
TTTATCAAAAAATCTAAGACCAGGAGCTGTTTTTCTTGTTGAGTAAAGTTTTGCTTTCTGGTTATTTTTCTAATTTTTGATACTAGAAAATTTGATTGCGTGGCAATTCCACTCATTCTTGATAACAGATTTAAGGCTGTCCTTTCGCATGACAAGACAGTTCCTGCATTACCAGATATTTGTAAAATTATTTGGTTTGATTTTAATTTAGCACCGTCTTTTTTTATTATTTTAACATTACAACCTTTTAGGCGAAATATATCTCCCGCAAATTTGACACCTGCCAAAACACCCTTCTGTCTTGAAATAATTTTAGCTTTAATCTTCTTTTTTGGTAATAACACACTTGTGATATCACCACCTTGTATATCCTCGGAAATAAATCGTAATAATTCTTTTTTGATATTGGTACCCAACTTAGGTTACCTTAAGTGCATATTTCCCCTTTACAGTTATTTTCAAGGTTTTTGCAATTCTAGATTCTTCTGGGTTTGCTACTACAACTATTCCCTCCCAATCCGGAGTTAGGTCTGACGATTTACACGCTGGACAAACCTTACCAATAGTAACACACTTGCATTTTCTACATGCTAATTCTTTTACCATATCACTTCTCCTTAACTTCTACTTTTTCTTCTTTCTTGTCTTTCTTAACTTCTACTTTTTCTTCTTTCTTGTCTTTCTTAACTTCTACTTTTTCTTCGACACCACTGGCTTTTTTAAGATCTTCCTGTATCCATTCATCTGCACCTAAAAATGGCTGCCTGCATGTAATACCTATTTTTCCCATTGTTGATGCTTTACCAAGTGATACTGCTGTAATTCTTGTTCTTATTGTAGAACCAATTTTTAGTGTTCGTCCACTTTGGTTCGCAAGTATGACGCCAGACGCAATATTACTTTTTAGATAATCATCCATCACTTGTGACAGGTGTAATAATGCATCAGTAGGACCAATTCTAACAAATGCTCCAAAGTCAGTAATATCTACAAGTTCGCCATAGATTATCTCCTGAAGTTTTGGATAAAATGTTAATGCGTCAAATGTAACTCGATGAAATGTGCCTCCGTCACCGGCAATTAATTTTCCCATTGGCTCAACATCCGCACTCAGGATCATTATGATGTAGCCCAAATCCTGCTTAACCATACTCTCGTATTTTGACTTGAGAATGTCTATTGCTGCCTTATTCAACGATGTATCAAAAAGACTAGGCGGAATCCTAACAATATCTTCGAGCGTAGAAACAGAAAACACTTTGTTGTGGTATCGATTTTCACCTTATGAACCTTTTGGAAAACCTTACCTGGCTTGGACACAAATTGTAATTTTCAAATTATGCCAAGCTAAATCTGCCTATCTTTAAATAAAGTATAGGTGAATTTTGCGCTATGGTTGGCATTGACGATGTTATCAATAAACTTTCTACTGTAATTGATCCTGACCTAAACAAGGACATTGTCTCAATGGGAATGATCAAAGACGTGGATCTTAATTCTGGTAATCTAAAGTTTACACTTGAGCTTACAACACCAGCATGTCCATTTAATGAGCAGATAGAAGAAGATGTTCGCAAGGCAATCGACGAACTTGATGGAATTAGTAATCTCGACATGAATGTAACTGCAAAGGTGATGGAAGGAAGATCACTCGATGCAGACGAATTTATGAAAGGTGTTAAAAATATTATAGCTGTTGCCAGTGGAAAAGGCGGCGTTGGAAAATCCACCGTAGCACTAAATCTTTCATTGGCACTTGCAAAAACTGGAGCTAAAGTTGGTTTGTTGGATGCTGATATCTATGGTCCAAGTATACCACTAATGCTTGGAATGAAGGGAACTGAAATGGATGTAGAGATGGATCAAGAGAAAAGGAAATTAGTGCCACCAGAATATGAGGGCATTAAGGTTGTGTCTTTTGGTTTTTTTGCAGAGCAGGAACATCAAGCAGCAATTTACAGAGGTCCAATCATATCTGGAATTGTAAAACAGTTTTTAGTTGATACTCTTTGGACTGATTTAGATTATCTAATTGTTGATTTACCACCTGGTACAGGTGATATACCATTAACATTGGCACAAACAATCCCAATTACAGGAATTCTTGTTGTTACAACTCCGCAGGATGTAGCAAGTAGTGTTGCTAGTAAAGCAATTGGAATGTTTGATAAGCTTAACGTACCAATGTTGGGTGTTGTTGAAAACATGAGTTATTTTGAGTGTTCAAAGTGTAATGGAAAACATTACATATTTGGTAATGGTGGCGCAGAAAAAATTAGTGAAAAGCATAACATGCCATTACTTGGTGCGATACCACTCAATTCAGGAATTATGTCAGGATCTGATTTGGGAAAGCCTGTCATGATTACACATCCTGATTCTCCAAGCGCTGAAGCATTCACTGTAGCTGCTAAAAATGTTGCAGCGCAGTGTAGTATTCAAGCCAGAAAAGTACAGGAAGAAATGCAAGCGGAGACAACTCCAGCAGCTAGTTAGATTTTCTTGCAACTACCTGATGATCTCCGTGATCAGCTTAAAAACCCACTAGGAAATTTAATCAGTGATAATAATCCAAGTAAAGAAAATATCATAAAAAAAATTTCTGCTGAATCAGTTATAATTACGGTAGGAGATAGGACAACTGAAAATATGTTACAATTGGGTCTCAAACCGCAGATTCAAATCATAGATGGCCTCGAAAAACGCAGTGAGTGTGCCGTTCCTGCTGATGATACAATAAATACAAAACTTTCCTGTAAAAACCCACCTGGTGAAATAACTGAGGAAAGCATACAAGTTATTCAAAAGGCGTTTTCTAGTGAATCACCAGTTAGAATCACAGTAGATGGAGAGGAGGATCTTCTTGTTATACCTGCATGTATCTTTGCGCCTGAAAATTCTGTCGTGATGTACGGTCAGCCGAACGAGGGCTTGGTTATTGTTACAATCACGCCTGAAATACGAGCGAAGGTTCAAAAAATACTTGATGTAATGAACTAGGGGTATGATGAGACGGTGGCTGTATGATTTATGATTACACTACTAAACTCTGACCCTGCTTTGTAAAGGTAAACCAAGATCAAAACAACAATTGACATCATACGATAAACTAACATTTTGACATTAGATTATGTGAAATTAGATCCAGACCTTAGACTTGGAATTTATGAAAAAGTTGGCATCTACGCTAAGCGCTTTTCCATTCCAGAACCCAAAGTACTTCTCACTACGCGTGAGGTTCTTGATATGCCAAGGGAGGTGACAGAGGGTGCGCGTACTTCAGCCTACAAATATTTGGGTCTCTCGTACAACAGGCAAAATCTCATATTCATAAATATTAGGAAAATTTCTGACGAGAAGGATCTAGAGAACACGATCGTGCACGAATTAATCCATCAAAGATTTCCATACCTAAGCCATGGAAAGAGGTTTAACAAACTTGTTAGGCAAGGCTTACGAGGGAAGGATTTTCCACCATATCAAAAAAGAAAATGAATTGACTAAAAATTTTTGCTTGATGATTTATATTTACAACAATTTCGTTTTTCAATTATAAGATGGCATTTCAAGATACTTTACCTCTACCATTAGAGGTCATCTTGCCGGTTATTGCGGCAATCGCCTCATTTTCGGTTGCTGCAGCATATACTGGATGGGTTGCAAAACAGAAACCAGGCACAAAAGAAATGCTTGAAATCTCTCATGCTGTGCGTCAAGGTGCTGCTGCGTTTCTTAAGCGTGAAATGAAAATTATTGTTCCAATAGCAATTGGATTATCTGTAATTATCGGATTCTTTATCGGTGATTCAAATGGAATTGCGTTTGCAGTTGGTGCAACGTTGTCCGCAGTTGCAGGATTTATCTCTCTAAAAGTTACTGTAAAGGCAGCTGTTAGAGCAGCCAACGCAACAAGTTCTGGATTAGGTAAAACATTTGCAATCGCTTTTAGAGGTGGTGCAACTGTTGGTCTTGCGGTTCCAGCTATGGCATTGGTTGCTATTGCTATATTGTACATGATATACCCAAATCCAATTACTATTGCAGGTGTTGGAATTGGTGCGAGCCTAATAGCATTATTCATTAGAATTGGTGGTGGAATATTTACAAAAGCTGCAGATATGGGTGCAGATTTAGTCGGTAAAGTTGAAGCCAATATTCCAGAAGACGATCCCCGCAACCCTGCTACAATTGCAGATAATGTAGGTGATAATGTTGGTGATGCGGCAGGAATGGGCTCTGATGTTTACGAATCTTACATTGTAACTATTTTGGCATCATTACTAATTGCTGCACTAATAGGTTCACCAGAAAACTTTGCATATCCTATACTGATTGGTGCATCTGGATTAATTGCTTCAATTATTGGTACTGCTACAATTGGAACAAGAAAGATTACGGATGTAATGAAACCTCTCAACATCTCATTTTATGTCACAGCCGCAATCGCAATTGCGTTAAACTTTGCATTCACATACATAATTCTAGGTACAAGCCCAATTGCATATGCATTATTTGGAGCTACTGTGATAGGTGTGATTCTCGTTCCTGTCATTCAAAAGATCACAGATTATTATACAAATTATAAGTTCAAACCAGTTAGAGAAATCTCAGAATCTGCAAAGTGGGGCTATGCATCACTCACATTAATGGGAATCATAAAGGGATTACAATCAACTGGACCATTTATGATTGCACTAGTTGCAGCAATCATCATATCATTTGCTATGTGTTCTTCAGCAGCGCCTGAAGGCTCTGACCCATTACTTTATGGAATATTTGGAACATCACTCACTGCGATGGCAATGTTAAGTCTTGCAGGAATTGTTCTTGCTATTGATGCGTTTGGTCCAATTGCAGATAATGCAGGCGGAATTGTAGAAATGACTGGAATGGGTGAAGAAAATCGTAAAATCACAGATGAAATTGATGCTGTTGGAAATACTACAAAGGCAGTGACTAAGGGCTTTGCAATTGCAAGTGCTGCATTAGCAGCATTAGCAATGATTCAGGCATTTCAATTTGAAGCCACACATTATTTCAGCGAAATGGTTATTGATTATGGTCTCTCAAACCCTGCAGTAATTGTGGGTCTACTTGTTGGAGGATTAATTCCATTCATTATAACTGGTCAATTAATTAGCGGTGTTGAAAGGGCTGCAAAGAGAATGGTGGATGAAGTACGAAGACAATTCAAGAATGATTCTGGAATACTTGCTGGAACATCAAAACCTGATTATGCAAAATGTGTTGACGTAGCCACTGTTGCTTCATTAGGCGAACTTTGGAAATCAGCATCAATCGCTGTGGCTGCACCAATTGTTGTTGGTGTTTTGTTAGGACCATCCGCGGTTGCAGGTCTACTTATGGGCGCAGTTGTAACTGGAATATGCCTTGCATATCACTTAGCAAACACTGGTGGTGCATGGGATAATGCTAAAAAACTCATTGAGATGAAGGGTGAAAAAGGTACTGAAGAACATAAAGTTTCAGTTGTAGGAGATATTATTGGTGACCCTTACAAAGATACTGCAGGTCCAGCATTAAACACTGTGATCAAACTACTTAACACAATTGCAATAGTCTTTGTTCCTGTTTTCTTTGCAATAATTATACTTTAGAATTTTAAAAATAAATTAAAAAAAGAATTATGGGCATCCTTCCATTTTTTGGATGAAGAATCCCTTTTCTTTGATTTCATTTTCAACTTGTGGTGGGGCTCCTTGCGTATGACAAAATTGGCATTCCTTTCCTGTCACCGTTGCTCCATCTTCACCAATTGTTGCTAGCCAATCTTTTGCATATTGAATTGCTTTGTCATGATCCTGTACATTTGTTATAACATCAAAGTGCATGGTATGACCATCTTTGGCTTTAACATAAGTATCGTAGACATGTATATCCATTGCCATAATATTGCATAAAATCAGGGAGTATTTA
>JACNGK010000060.1:4532-6050 GCA_014384145.1 Nitrososphaerota archaeon | reverse complement strand
GTTGTGTTTATGAACGCACCAGGCGCAACAAGATCAGGTTTGATGTAAAAGGGAGAAACTGGACCTCTCGAACTAAAATAAGCAACAAAATCTGGATGATAGAAAACATCCAGTGTTCCTTTTGTTTCACTTTGTAAGATTTCCTTAATTATTAATCCGTCATCTCTGGATACGGATAATGCAGGAATAGTAGGTTCATACCCCTCATCCACGTATTCATGAATTAATTCTCCAAAAAATATACCGGGCTCATTGTTATAGACTATGATAGCCCTTGCTCCTACATTGGCTGCATTTTTTTCCTTATCAGAAAAGTAAATTATTTCATTTTCTATGTCGCTTCCACGTTCAATAAGTAAAATTGAGCCTTCAACATCATTTTCCAAAAGATCATTAGCTCTACCATATTTTCCAAAGATGATTTGTGAGGTAATAGGCTCTGTGAGTGCTTGAGTTCCTACCATTGGAAAAACATTGAATGTTTTATCCTCTATTTCAAAAGTTGAGACCAAACTACTGGTTACGTTGTTAAATGTTGCACCAACAGTAATTGCATTTGGATTTATTCCAGGACTTCCAATTGTACTTAATTCAGGACCAAAATTTCCAGCCGCTGTTACTACAAAAATATTATTTTTGACTGCTTTGTTTACTACTTGATCAATTTTTGTATTTGTTTGGTTAATTCCCAGACTGATATTAATAATATCAGCACTATCTTCTATAGATTTTTCAATTGCTTTGATTATTAGATGAGAAGGTACAGATTCTCCATCTTCGGAAACTTTATACATTAAAATTTTTGAATTTGGAGCTATTCCTTTGAGATTTCCATTTGATGCGATGATTCCTGCAACCTGTGTACCATGACCATTAGTGTCTTCAGGTATCTCATCATTATCAACAAAATCATATCCACCAATTATTTGTCCTTCAAGATCTGGATGGTTCAAGTCAATTCCAGTATCAATAATTGATACTATTATTCCGCTTCCATCATATCCACTCTGGTAGGGTATACTGGTTCCTATGAATGGTCCGCTGTTATTTACTAAAATAGAAATATTATCCGTATTCTGTAACTGATTTGATATTAAAACTGCACTTATAGATATCAAAATCGCCAAAAAAAATATTTTTTGATACTGCATGTGAGAACATTTTTTTAGTGAAATTTCATTCTTTGCTAAAGCGTTAAATTGTATGTTTTTTCAAATAATGTATGGGAAAATATACACTTCCTGAGATGCCTTATGCATATGATGCATTAGAACCTCACATAGATGCTCGTACAATGGAGATTCATCATACAAAACACCATCAAAAATATACTGATGGAATGAATGGTGCTTTAGAAAAACTAAGTCCGGAACTACAGAGCAAGGATATTGTTGATATCTTATCAAGTATCAATGATGTTCCTGACGATGTTAGAGGTGCAATTAACTTCAATGGCGGTGGATACGATAATCACAAACTGTTTTGGAATAACATGAAACCAAATGGTGGTGGAGAACC
>JACNGK010000060.1:0-3856 GCA_014384145.1 Nitrososphaerota archaeon | reverse complement strand
ATTCTAAATATTGGTGCTGGAATTGCTGTCGAAAAAGATAAGGATTCTGCTATCAATTTTCTTGAATTACGATTGAAAGAAATGCAAGTAGCCTTACAGGAAACATCAAATCAAAAACAACAAATTGCAGCAAGTTTAGAACAGGGAAAACAGCAAATGGAACAATTAATGGCTGCATCTAGAAGCAAAAAATAAAGAAAAAAATTATGTTTGAGAAACTAGGCAATGCATTTTCAAAAGCCGCTAAAAGTTTTAGTGAAAAAGATCTAAATGAAAAAGATATTGATGATGTATTATCCGAACTGGAAATCTCTCTCTTAGAATCTGATGTTGCAACAGAGGTTATTGATAGCATAAAATCTGATCTAGGTGAAAAATTGGTTGGTAGTAGAGTCAATAAGAAGGAAATTGAAGATTTTGTTCAAAAAAGCCTAATCGAGAATATTTCTGGCATGTTTGATGAAGCTGGTTCAGTTGATATACTGTCAGGCATAAAATCAAAAACAGATCCACAAGATCCATACCTTATTCTGTTTGTTGGAATTAATGGTACTGGAAAAACTACAACTGTAGCCAAAATGGCCAATCTTTTACAAAAAAATAAAATTTCAGTAGTAGTTGCGGCAGCTGATACGTTTAGGGCTGGTGCTATTGAACAATTACGTGAGCACATAAACAATTTGAATTTAAAGTTGATTGCCCAAAACTACGGTTCGGATCCTGCTGCCGTGGCACATGACGCATTACTTTATGCTAAATCACACAAAGTAGATTGTGTTCTGATCGATTCTGCTGGACGAATGCAAACAAACAAGAATTTGATGGAACAAATTGAAAAAATTACTAAAGTTGTAAACCCAGATTTGAAAATATTTGTAGGTGATTCACTAGCTGGAAATGATACGGTTAGCCAAGCAAGAGAATTTCATGAGCATACAACCTTTGACGGAGCAATTTTGACTAAAAGCGATGCTGATGCACGTGGTGGAGCTGCTCTCTCAATTGTTGCAGTAACCAAAAAACCTGTTATTTGTGTGGGTACTGGACAGGGCTATGATGACTTGGAATTATTTAGCAAGGAAGCATTCCTTGATAGAGTTTTTGGTAAACCAGAACCAATAGCTGAACCAGAACCAACACCAGAACCAATAGCTGAACCAGAACCAACACCAGAACCAGTAGCTGAACCAGAACCAACACCAGAACCAGTAGCTGAACCAGAACCAACACCAGAACCAGTAGCTGAACCAGAACCAACACCAGAACCAGTAGCTGAACCAGAACCAACACCAGAACCAGTAGCTGAACCAGAACCAACACCAGAACCAATAGCTGAACCGGAAATCAAAAAATCTTCATCTGATCCTTTTGAGGGAATTAAAACTGAAGACATAGAAGATTTTGCTGAATTATTTGACACACCACCGCCTAGCAGTGATAAGGAAGCATTTGAAATGGCGAAAAAGATTAGAAAATGGGTTGCTGATGGACGACCAAAATAAACAACATACCTTAGAAACAAAACCTAAAAAGTAATAGAATTATCTGGAAAATCTGGAAAATGAAACTTGAAACAAAAGATCTTTTAACTGGTGATGAGATTTCCAGCAAAGAATTTTTGGAGTTAATTGATTTCTCTATAAAACTAAAAGAAGAAAATAAAACAGTAAAAGGAAAACAATTGTTAGAAAATAAAACTTTAGCTATGTTGTTTGAAAAACCATCGACACGGACCAGGGTAAGTTTTGAGACTGGAATGAAACAATTGGGTGGTCATACTATAATCCTATCATTAAATGAAATGCAACATTCTCGTGGAGAATTAGTTGAGGATACAGCAAAAACTCTATCGGGTTACGTTGATGGAATTGTGGCACGAGTATACGAGCATAGTTTTATTGAGGATCTTGCAAAATACGCTACAGTACCAGTCATTAATGGATTATCTAATTCATATCATCCATGTCAGACTTTGGCTGATTTCATGACAATTAAGGAGCATAAGAAAAAATTCAAAGATCTTAAGATATCTTGGATTGGTGATGGAAACAACGTATGCAATTCATTAATTTTTGGCTGTGGTAAAACACAAACTGATATTGTAATTGCTACTCCAAAAGGTTTTGAACCAAACCCTGAAGTTGTGAAAAAAGCCTCAGAGAATACTACTATTGATTTAACAACCGATCCAGAATCTGCTGTTAAGGATGCCGATATAGTAATGACTGATACTTTTACATCAATCCATACATCTGATCCAAAACGAACTGAAAATTTTTTACCATCTTTCCAAGTTAACGAATCCCTAATGGAAAAAGCCAAGAATGATGCAATTTTCATGCATTGTTTGCCTGCAAAACGTGATCAAGAGGTTACTGGTGCAGTTATAGATGGCTCACAATCAGTAGTTTGGGACCAAGCTGAAAATAGATTGCATTCACAAAAAGCATTACTGTCATCACTTGGTATCTAACGTTTATAAAAGCAGATTCAAATTTTTCCCGTATAGATATGGCATATACGAAAATATTACGTAGAATACGAGATAAAAAAACGAACTATAATCGGAGGAAGAAGATGCTAATGGGGCATAAAGATTTTGTTACTGTACAAATATCTAATGAAAATACACAAGTTCAAATTCATAAACCAGAATTAACTGGGGATAAAGTTATTTCATCTGTGCATTCTAGGTTTTTAATTAAAAAAGGATGGAAGGGATCACGTAAAAACATCCCAGCAGCTTATCTCACTGGTTATTTTGCAGGAAAAAAAGCATTAGAAAAAGGCACGAGTTCAGCTATTTTGTATAGCGGTACAAGGCAATACACTTCACGAATGGCTGCAGCGCTAAAAGGTGTTAGTGATGCAGGGCTTAAAATTCCAGCAGATGAAAAAACCTTTCCTACAAATGATAGAATAAATGGTGAACATCTAAAAATCAAAAATGATGTGAAAAATATCAAATCTTCTATAGATACTGGAGCAAAAGCTAAATGAGTCAAACACAATCACGAAATTCGTCTGGTCCACCACAATCACGAAATTCGTCTGGTCCACCACAATCACGAAATTCGTCTGGTCCACCACAATCACGAAATTCGTCTGGTCCACCACAATCACGAAATTCGTCTGGTCCACCACAATCACGAAATTCGTCTGGTCCACCACGTAGAAGATATCAGAAACCAGAAGAAGTGTGGATACCCAAAACTAGTATAGGAAAAAGAGTAATAGCTGGCGAAATAAATTCTATGGAAGAAATTTTATCTAAAGGTCTAAGAATTCAAGAAGCAGGAATTGTAAAAAAACTATTACCTGATTTAAAAACTGAAGTGATTGATGTAGGAATAATTCAAAAAATGACACCTAATGGACAGTCTACTCGTTTTAGGGCAATAGTGGCAGCAGGAAATGAAAATGGATGGTTGGGTATTGGTATGGGAAAATCAAAACAAATGAGAATTGCTATTGAAAAAGCAAATAATGCGGCATACCTTGATGTAAGTCCAGTAAAACTTGGTTGTGGTAGTTGGGAATGTAGATGTGATCAAAAACATTCTGTACCATTCAAAGTAAAGGGAAAAGGTGGTAGTGTAGTAATTGAAATTTTACCTGCTCCACGTGGATTAGGCTTAGTAGCTGGAAGAAAAATTAGAAATTTGCTTAAACTTGCTGGTTTGAAAGATGCATGGACGACTGCCAAAGGTTCTACTCCTACAATGAATTCTACGTCAAAAGCTGTCTTACAATGTTTAAGACATACTTTTAGTCAGGGTTGAAAAATGGCAAAAGCATACTTAGTTATCAGAATAAAAGGTCAAGCAGATGTACCATATTGGGCTAATACTACACT
>JACNGK010000119.1:0-6158 GCA_014384145.1 Nitrososphaerota archaeon | reverse complement strand
TTGAGATTGTTTTAGCTGCCTTGCGTAAAATAGAATTAGAAAAACATTCAGAACACAGAGTTTCTCCAGAATACTTTCTTGAATAAGTTGCCTGTTTTTGGCATTTGTCGCAAATCATATATTTTCTAACCAGTTTTCAGTAATTTAGGTTTTAACATAAATCAAGTTTTATTGTTTTTGTTACCTTAGATTGTAAACCATCCAGACTTTACATAAGATAATGCTATGTTGAGAGCAAATATAATCAAAGTAAAAGCATAGACAGACCACATTATCACATTAATTTTTTGTTCTGAAGCATTTTTCTCAATAATAGTATAGAGAAACTTTCCCCCATCCAGTATAGGTAAGGGAAGCATGTTGATGATTCCAATGAAAAACGAAATCATCCATAACCAAAGAAGAAACATCGATATCTGAGGATCCCATTCTATGAAATTGAAAACTGGTTTGTAAGACATTGCATTATCTCTCATTATCCCAATTAGACCCTTGTCAGGATCATCTGGTGAGGGCATAATCTCTACAGGCAATTGGATCTGTTGTCCATCTCTCTGAACTGTAACAGTAACAGTATCTCCCGGTTTCAGATCAGCCTTTTGTAAATCAAAGAAAGTTACTACTACCACACCATTTATTCCTGTTATCACATCATCTTTTTGTAAACCTGCCTTTTCAGCACCGCTGTCTTCGATAATTGAAATAATAAGCACGCCATCAGGTGCTTCATAAAACCATCCCAAGATAGGTTCTGGTACAACCATCGCAAAAATTGGATTTGTTAATAATAATGCCCCTAGAGCAAATGCAAAGATTACATTTGAAGTGGCACCTGCTCCTATGACCCTAAGCTTTGATATTTTTTTTGCATCGTCAAATTCCTTTTCGTCCGGTTCTACGAACCCAGCGAATAATGCAATAAAAACTGCAAAACCTCCAGTCTTGATCTTTATTTTTTCTAGAGTAGCCACTATGCCATGAGCACCTTCATGAATAACAAGAACTATTGGAATGGATAGCAGAAAATACGTTATAGCCGAAACAGAAGTTAGTGTAACACCAGGTATCAGTACTGTTAACTCTGCAAATTCAGTTGGTTCTACAAAAAAGTTCGAGAGGTTATTCAGCAGAAACCAGAATGCAAATCCCATCATTAGAAATCCTGCGACAACGCTAACATCTGCAAAAACCCGAATTCCACGTTTGGTTCTAGTTAACATCTTTGAAAGTGCTGTTTGGACTTGAGTATTTTTGTACGTAAGGCTGTAGGGAGTTATTTTAAAACCATGTTTTTCCAGTTTTAGAGCCTTTGCTATACCTAATATTACAACCCAGGCTATCAGGACGTAAATTATTGCATTATCAGTAAGTAGTTCAAGAGCCAAATCGATTGGTACTTTTTTTATTCACGTAAATTTATCGGTTACTGTGAATCCTGTGATTATAGTATCAACATTTCCTAGTAAGCAATCAGTTACCAGCATTGCTAAACTGTTAGTAAAGAAAAAACTAGTTGCATGTGTCAATATAACAAAAATTTCGTCTGTTTACACTTGGGAGGAAAAAATTGAAAACCGAGATGAATATCTTGCACTTTTCAAAACTACTAAAAAAAATCAACCCATTCTAAAAAAAGAATTAAAAAAACTTCATCCATATGATGTGCCAGAAATTGCGGAAATTAATGTAGAGTCAGTTAACCAACCATATATGAAATGGCTTGTTGATTCTACTAACTAGCTTCTACTGCAAATCTTAGAATTGAGATAATGCCACCAAGCCCAGTAACTCTAAGTCCAGCATCAGTTGTTTCATCTACACTGTATACCTTACTGCCCTTTGCTTCCACATCATTTAGGAAATTGATAATTTCTTGTTCATCATGACTTTGAATTGCTTTCTCTGAAAAAATTAATGAATCTATCGCACCATATTCATTTGCTTTTCTAGTCTCTTCCAAGCCCATTGTAAACTTGCGGCTTTTTTTGTTTGCAAGAAACATCACTTGATCGATAATGTCAGAAACCTTTGCAAGCTTGCTATTTGATATTATTTCTTTCATTGATTTTGATTTGGTAAATATATGAATACCATCTTCGCCGCTGGAATCTATTCCCTCAATCATTTTGATTTCATAATTTTTCCCAATCTGTGTTTTTGCTAGAAAGTTTACAAATTTCTTTTTTGTTTCACCTGGACCAAAGACTACAAGTTGATAGTTTGCTTTTACAACAGGTACTAATGCTTTTGAAATCTCCTCAAAGAAGTTTTCAATTTTAAAGTTGCTTTTGTACTGTTTTCCACTTGATCCAGAATATATGTTAGGTACTATGTGCATGTGTGTACCTTTTAGTTTTCCAATACCACAGTCACTAGTATCTATTGCAATTAAGATAAACGTTAGATTATGATCACTAGCTGTCACAAGTTTTTTTTCTACAGACGTCCATTTCTTTTTTAGTAGATTAAATGGCTGATCGATTTTTATGATAAATGAATGATGTGAGCCATGAGGAACTGATTCATTGTTAGATTCTTTGATTATTCCAGCAACACGCATTCTATCTAATACACTATCAAGAGATATCTTTTCAACTTCTAGTGATAGTCTAATCTTAATACGTTCTCCCTTATCCGGTCTTGCAAAATCTTTTTCCTGTTTAATAACACGAACAGTCTCTCCAACAATTTTATCGCCCTTTTTGATAACCCTTCGAAGAATAATTAGATCATCAGAATCTTCTGGTATACATGAAACTGAATTTTCATCAATAATTTTAGTAATCATATCTTTTTTTATTACAAAAAGAACAACATGTTAATTTTCTTGAGTTTTCTTTCGAACATAGTTTTCTACCCAATCAAGGGTAATCACTCCACTTTGTGCCAAGTTTACAAGAGAATTTGATGAAGCTTCACCTGTTACCTTGCCATTATTACGTCTAATCTGACGCCAATTTAGTTTTGTATTTCCACTTCTAGAGTTATAGATTATTCCTAATACATCTCTTGCATTTACAAATGTAATATCTCGAATTTTCTTTAAAGTTACTTTATCCGCGGCTTCAACGTATATAGAACCAAGATCTTCCTCACGCTCTGGAAAAACTTCCGTGTCATCAGCATAACTTTGCGGAGCGAATGAACTACACGTACTGACCATTATGAATGTCCTAAAACTTTCCATTGATGCTGGAGTATCTATTTGTACCATTATGTTCTAATGTTAACTGTTATTTATCAAGCTTCTTGAAAGATTCATTTAGTATTTTTTTAAAGATAATATGCAGGCGTTGATGAGCTGATCCCTTTGATTTGATGATGAGGATCTTGAGTTCTGAGCCTGCATAATCCTTTCTGTAATTATATGAATAACAAATTAACCAAAATCAACGTCACGTTTTTGTGACTGCTCTTCATTCTTTCTTGCAGATTCTCTATATTTGTCATCATGATTTTGGCGTCCATGACCACATTTTACACATCCAACCTTTTGACCATTTGGATTTTTTTCAAAATCGTTACATCCACAAAAGCATGCCATAATAAAATTAACCTATATCCTGTATATTTTCATTGGCATTGCAGTGTCAGTTTTTTTGACAGCATTCTCCTTCAGGAATTTTGTGATCGTGCGGACATTTTCGTGGATGATTCAGCATAGTGCATAAGGCATCCGTAAATTGCTTGTTCATATGATGTTCAATTCCACATACCATTTCCTCATCAATCGCCACCTTAAGTGCACTATCCATTAAAACTTCAAGCAATCTACTATTTCTCATCATACTTGAACCGACTCTTTCACCACCTTCAGTAAGAGAAACTCCAGCTTTATTATATTCCACAAGTTCTTGACCATTTAATTTTTTTAACATTTGAACAACACTTGGCTGTCTTACGTTGAGCATTTTCGCAATTGTACTGATTTTTACTGGTTCCTTTCTTTCTTTTATATGCCAAATTGCCTTCAGATACATCTCAACATGTTCTGCATCAGCAGTTCCCACAAAAAGAACTTCATCGCTAGACGAATCCATCACTTTACCTTCGATACATCTTTTAATAAATATTCAAAATATTCTCTTGCAAAACCAGATAGTTCAGCGTGATCTGTACATATTGCTATAATTTCAGATGCATTTGAATGGCTAATTTCCGGACCAAGCAATATTACAACATTATGCTTATCTGAAATTATACCACCACCAAACAGTCCTTTCTTTATCTTAACGGTAGCAAGTCTAGTTAATCCTTTGAGGGCAGTTTTGTCAAATCTGTCAGATGTGAGAATTGTAATTTTAACTCCTTTGTCATGCAACTGTCTTAGTTTTGGTAATGCCTGTTTTACCAATTCTTCCCCAGCTTTTGGAATTGCGATTAATACTTCTTCTCTACATGTTTCAATCATTTCAAAAATTTTGGTTGCTATGTTCATAGTTCCTGTCAGAACCCAGATATCAGGTCGTTCTGCGGTTCCACTTTTTTTGTATATTGGATTAAGATCGTTTAGAATGGTTTTCTCATTTTTTGCAAAGTCCTCTTCGATCTTTTGTTTTGTTGTCTGTAATGCAGAATTAGGAGATTTAGCAAAATATTTTGTCGGTCTTGATTTATCGGATCCTATCCAACCTTTTTCTTCTAACACACCCAAAACCTCATAAATCTTTGAGTATGGAACACCAGAGTGTTGACTTAGATCTGAGGCAGTAAGCTCTCCAGTTTTTAACAATGAGGTAAAAGTCTTAATTTCATAACCAGTTAGCCCAACTTTTTCCAAAGATTTTCGTGTTTGATCGGAAACACTCATCATTATCTATTTGATTTGTTATTAGTGGACACTATAAACTACTCTCCTATTCCAACGGTGTAGAGTATGAAAGCCATTATATACTAATTTTAAAAAAAATCAATAGTAATGGCATTAATTCAGATTTCTAATCAATCGACTAGATCATTAAGCAAAAAGTCTACTATTCGTTTTACTCAAAGCATTTGTCCTGATTGTAATATGATTCTAGATGCTGAAGTGTTTGAAAGAGATGATCAAGTCTTCATGTCAAAGATTTGTCCAACACACGGAGAATGTGAGGAACTGTACTTCGGTTCCTATGATATGTACAAGAAATTTAGTACTTACTGGGTAGATGGAAAGGGAGCACACGCACCAAATGTGATGATGGAAGATAAATGCTCATGTCCAAATAATTGTGGACTTTGTACCAATCACCTTTCTCACAGTGGGCTTGCAAATATTATAGTAACAAACAGATGTGATCTAACATGCTGGTATTGTTTCTTTTATGTAAAGAAAGGTCTTGAAGGCGCCTACATGTATGAACCAAGCCAAGATCAAGTACGCGCTATGATGAAAACACTTAGAGCTGAAAGACCAATTCCTGGAAACTCTATGCAGATTACTGGCGGTGAACCTATGTTAAGAGAAGATATCACTGATTTAATCAAAATAATGAAAGAAGAGCATGTTGATCATATACAAATGAATACCAACGGAATACGTCATGCATTGGATCCAGAAGCTGGTAGAGATGTAAGAATGGCTGGATGTAATAATCTTTATCTTAGTTTTGATGGTGTAACAGCAAGAACCAATCCAAAAAATCACTGGGAGATCCCATATGCATTAGATACTTGTAGAAAAACAGGAACCACTGTGGTCTTTGTCCCAACTGTAATTAAATCAATTAATGATCATGAGCTTGGTGGTATTATTAGATATGCACAAAAGAATATGGATGTCGTACATGCAGTAAACTTCCAACCAGTGTCACTGACTGGAAGGATGGGAAAAACTGAAAGAGAAAAGTATAGGATTACTGTTCCTGACTGTATACAGAGAATAGAGGAACAAACACAGGGTCAAGTGACTGTTGATGATTGGTATCCTGTACCAAGCTGTATGCCACTTACAAATGTAATTGAAGCATTTTCGAGTAAACCAAAGTATGAACTATCAATTCATTTTGCATGTGGTGCAGGTACATATATTTTTGAAGATGCAGATACAAAGAAGTTTGTTCCATTAACAAAATTCTGTGACATTCAAGGAATGTTAGAATTATTTGAAGATAAAGCAGAAGAAATTCGTTCTGGTAAAAACAAGTACTTTACAATGCTTGAAGTTGTAAGAAAACTCA
>JACNGK010000113.1:0-6343 GCA_014384145.1 Nitrososphaerota archaeon | reverse complement strand
CAAAGACTGCAGAAGCGCTAGCCATCCTTTTCGTAGAATAATTTGATAGAATTCTGAGAAGAGATTTTCCGCCAGTTAATTCTTCTATCATTGGTGCAACTGCTTCACACATTGTATTTGTTACATTTGCACCCATTGCATCACCAACATCAATTAGTAATTCTACAATTAACATATTGCCAGAGTCAGTTTGTATCTCTTTACAAGAAACTTCCTTTGCGCCTTTTCCAATTTTGGGAAGTGTATTACTTTTTGAGTTAGCTAGATTTAGAATTTCAGTTGAAGATGCAATAACCTTAGGTATGGCTGACTGAACGTCAACATTTACTATTTGAATTTGACCGATGCTGTATGATTGTTCAGATTTAGCCTTAAAACCTCCATGAATTCTTGCAATTTTTGCAGCCTTTGAGGCAGCTGCAATAACAGATGGTTCTTCGATCACCATCGGAATCAGATAATCCTTATCATTAATTCGGAAGTTTGTAGCAATTCCTAATGGCAATGAAAATGTGCCTATTGCATTTTCTATCATGTTGTCAGCTTGATTGTAGGAAATACCACCAGTTGCATCTTCAATTATTTTCAACTCGTCTTGTGACAAGCCAGAAAAATTCGCCACCACACCAAGTCTTTCTTTTAGTGATTTTTCAAAAAATTTTGATATTGACGAATCTGTCATTTTACTTCACTATCCTCAACAATTTATCATCACTAGCGTCTGGAAAACCTTTTCCATCAGTGTTAGAGGTTATAAGATAAAGATAGCCGTCTGGTCCCACAGCTACGTCTCTAATCCTTCCCATTCCACTTAGTATGCTTGTTTGAGATTTGACTTCGTCTTCATCAATTTCCAGATTAAATAGGTGTGAAGCACGCAAACTTGCTAATACAAGAGAATTTTCTAGTTTGATCTTGTCACCATAATAAAACACAATACCGCCAGGCTCTATCGCAGGATCATAACAATTGATAGGATCAACAAATTGTTTACTACCAGAACACTCCTGTTCTGGCCATCCATAATTTCCTCCTGGCTGAACTAAATTAATTTCATCGTTTTTGGAAGGACCCATTTCGGCCACAAAAAGATTTCCTTCGTTATCCCAACCCAAGCCTTTCGTATTCATATGCCCAAATGAGAATACAGGGGAATCTGAGAAAGGATTATCGTTTGGTATGGTTCCATCATCATTTAATCTAAGAATTTTTCCTTCGAGTGATTGAATGTCTTGAGGACCATGAGAATCTGAGACATAGCCAGTACCTGCATAGAGTTTCCCATCTGGACCAAATTTGATAACTCCTCCATTATTGTATGCGGATCCTGGTATCTTGTCAAATATTGTTTGTGCGGCATCTAGCTTATTGTTTGATTCAGTGATTCTAAGAATTTTGTTCCAAAGTACATCATCCTTTTCGTACGTATAATAGACGTAGATGAAATGATTGCTGTCAAAAGCTGGATGGACGGCAATTCCAAGTAGTCCTCCGCCAAAAACATTTGCAGTTCTTAATGTAGCCAACGGATCGTCAAGTAATACTCCAGATTCTATTACTCTAACCTGTCCAGCTTTTTCCGTTACAAAGATTTTATCACCAGCGAAATCAATAGCCCAAGGTTTTTCCAAGTTAGTAGCTAAAATTTGTACATATTCATTACCATATTCTGTAGTAGGTTCTGGAATTGGTGGAGGATTGGAAGGAGAAACCCATATTATAATAGCAAAAATTATTGCTGCAATTATTCCGCCAATTCTAATTCGTTTATCCATAATCAAATTACTCCAAATCGTAATAATAATTACAAGTTTGGATAAAGGCGTATATAACGTATAAAGAATTTTTGTTCAGCGGGGTGGGGAAGTCAGGTCATCCCGTCGGGCTCATAACCCGAAAATCAGTAGTTCAAATCTACTCCCCGCTATAGATCTTTAATTATTCTTAGAAGATCAAAAAGCTGTTGGGAGTCAGTTAAGAAAACGTTTTCAGGATAACATGTAGTCATCCGGCCGTTTTTAATTTTGTATATATCTATAATTTTACACTTGGAATCAAATTCATACGGATGTGTGTTATCAAACTCCCAATCAAAGCCATTTTCTATTTCAGGTTCTGGATAGTTGTGACCTCTTATCAGAGTGATTGTTTCGTTAATGTAATTAACTTCAATTTCTGCGTAAAGTGCATTAGGATAAAGATAGAGAACGTTTGGATGGTTTGTTATTGCATCAAACATTGCACGTGTCACGTATTCATTATGCAACATTATTACCTTGTCAAACTGTTGTAATATGCTAGGATTCTTATCAATTTCCACATCAGTTATACTAGTATAGCCTAACAGGGTTAGAGCCTGATGACCCATTCCACTTGATGTGTATGATGGGATTGGTGGTGCAAATTTGGTTGTAGTACAATCATCGCATACGCCTGCATAATATGTGTAAAAACCTGGTTCGGTATATGCAATAGAAGTAAAGTAAGGATACACAACAACTGTCTTCTGGGGATCATTCCAAACTGCAACTTCGTTGTACATGTCCAACTTGTTTGGGTTTAGTCCTAACAAAGGAGATTTCCATTGTTCATAACCATTGACCATTATACAATTTTCATATTCACCATAAATCTCAAAGAAAGTTGATTGTATGAAAACCAAGGAATTTTTATCAATTGTCCAAGCAGGTGAAAAGAGTATATCTTCTAATGGTATTTTTCCTAGAATTTTCTTGTTATCTATCTTGATAATTCTATGCTCGATCAAATATTGTAATCCATTAAGAAAATCAGTATCATTGATTAGATTATCAGACCACCAGCTTGCATTGTTTTTGACCCAATCCGGAACAGACTTTGACGGTGAAATTGTTTGACTTGGAATCTCGATTAACTCGGTAGTATCACCATCATTATCAGAGTCGTCAACATCTGGTTCAAAAATACGTTGTGGGCCGGAATTACATGGAACCCACCTGTCGCCGTAGCCAATAATATTATTATTAATCAGATATTCAATTCCGGTTAAAAATTGATTTTCAGAAATCTCGTCATTTGCCCACCATCCCGCGACATTTTTGATCCAACCAGGAATTTGAATCTCTTCTTGAGCAGAAGAGTTTGGAACAAGTATGCCCGATCCTATTAATGAAAAGAATAGAATTAGAATTATTAAGGCTCGTATTTGAAAAACCTTCATTAAATTGAAGTTTATAGTCTTACATTAAATATTATCTATCTTTTATTCAATTCCAAAGTTTGAGAATGAAAAGAATTTTCAAAATCATTGTTTAGTGATTTAGAAAACATGCATCCATGGAATAGAAGTCTTAAATTGAATATTCTTGTTTCTTTTTTTAATTCTTTGATATGGTCGCGTTAGATGACGATGTGCAGATACAGATGGAAGATAAAGTTTACATTGTATTTTCCGTGGAATTTCTAAAATAGATTTTGAAACTGATCTGTTACCACATTTAACACACTCGAATCCTTGTTTATTGCCTTTTGATTTCATTTTTTTGTTGCATTTTTTACAAGTTGGGTTAACCAACAAATAATTTTTTGCGAGTTGTAAAACACGTAAAAATTCAACATTAAGTACTCTTCCATGTTTTTTTGATGCTTTTCTAATTCCTCCACCAAGATGAATTTTGTCTCCGGGAATAAGATTTTGTGCTATCTTGGTAATTTTTGTTGGCTTGTAGACAGCACACCTAATTTTTCTATCTTTTACTTGAATTGAAAAAAATACATGTCCGCCTTGCTCAATTACAGGTTTGTTACAAACTTCCCCAACTAAAAAACCAGAAGTGAATGGTTTAAGATCATCTACTTGAAGTTCATTATTTAGATGGTCTCCCGTCCCTTGATTTGATTTGAAAACCATGTATCCATCTAATTTTTCATCAGAATTCACTATTGTAGACGCTCTAACAACGGACTTGATAGTTTCACCACGTACACCATAAAATACTGGGTCTGGTCCATGTGGGGTGATTAGCACTCTATCGTTTTCAATATCATAACTGCTAAAGGTATCAGGAAATGTAACGGATTGCATCTTCTTTACACTATCATTACTAATGCCTCTTTTTTTCCCAAACTGAGATTTTTTTCTGTAACATAATAGCTCAAATGTGTGATCAAAAAATTCGTAGCCTACCGCACTGATAGCACCAACTAGTCCCTGACCATTTCCAAGATAAAATGATTCTATGTTATTTTCTGAAACAAATTGTTTAGCCTGTTTTCTACTGATTAATTTCCAAAGTGCTAACTGGCTAAATTTATGAAATGATACAGGAATTTTTTTGTTTTGGTAAAATACAAGTCCAGGATTGGCGCCATTTTTTGTATCAGAATAACTTGCCACAAGCTGTGTAATTTTATTTTTTATCTTTTTAGGATTTTTTGTCTTGATGGTTAACCGAACGGCACCATTACCTCGTGTCTTCCATGGGATGTTAGGATTAAATCTAATCAAAGATGGAAAATCCATGAATTGAATCTCTTGCTTTTCAAGAAATTTTACAATTTTATAGGAAAGAAAAGTAGTGCACATTCCCTTAGGTGAGTCTGTATCATCGATACCAATATGAAGAATTGTGTCATTTTGCAATAATATCCTAGTACTTTTCACACATTTTTAGTTTTGAATCCAGATTGGTTTAAATTAAAAAAGCCTTCGTAGAATACGAATGATAATTATTGATGAGGAAAAGATTTTTGATGTTATTGAGACGCGCAAGCCTGTTTCTGTTGCCTTAAACGGTCCTGATGGCTTACTGCCTAAGGTACAAGACCTTGCATTAAGAATTGGTAAAAAATATGGAATTCCAACCTATCTTCTTGCGGACACTACTTGGGGTACCTGTGATCTAAATTCTAATGGTGCAGAAGTCTTGAATGCTGAGATACTATTCAACATTGGCCATACAAGTAGCATGGAAACATTTGAAAAAAATGTCATAATGATTGATGCCTTTGATGATATTTCTTTTGACAAAGTAACGGAAAAATGCGTTGAGCTTCTTCGAGGAAAAACTATTTCATTGATTACAGATAGTCAGCACCTCAATCAAATCGAGCTAATTAAGAAGACATTAGAAGAAAAAGGAGTCAATGTAAAAATTGGAAAAGGAAAGGGCCAACTTAATGATGGACAAGTTTTTGGTTGCGAATTCTATCCTGCAACTGAAACAATAGATGACGTGGATGCTAACGTCTTTTTAGGACAAAGCAACTTTCATGCTGCAGGTGTATCTCTGGCTACAAACAAGCCAACTTACATTTTAGATCCATACTTTAATGAAATACGAGAGATTACTGACTTTGCAAGAAAATTACAGAAAAAAGCTACTTTAGAGATTTACAAAGCTGCTGATGCTGAAACTTTTGGTGTGATAGTTGGATTAAAAGAGGGCCAGCTTTCTAAATTGACTGCTCTTAAATTCAAAAAAGAATTGGAAAGCGAAGGCAAAACTGTTCATCTTATTGCATTAACTGATATTACAAACGAGAGGCTAAGAAATCTAAAAAATATTGATGCTTTTATTCAGGTAGCATGTCCAAGAATTTCAACTGATAACAAGTTTGACAAGCCTGTTTTATCAACCCCTCAGGCTATTGCTCTCATGAAGGTATTAAGAAAAGAAAACATTGAGAGTTATTTTCAGCTAAAACACTGGCTATAAACAAATAATAGTTATAATTGGAAAACTTCTATATGTCAAATTCAGTTTTGCCGGGAGACAAAATAGCTCTGATTGAAGAATACGAGGCAGGAAACAATGCTTGCGATGATGGTCATATAGTAAGAGCTACTGTTATTGGTGAAAGTGAAATTGACCAAAAAGAGCGTATAGTTAATGTAAAAAATCAAACTACCACATCAATTCCAGAAAAAGGTGATATTGTTATCGGTACTGTTGAAGCTGTTATGGGATCAATGATTGCTGTGATGATTAACTACATAAACTCTAAACCAGTCAAAGCACAGGTAGAATGTATTTGTGCGACAAGAAGTATTAGAAAAAAGAATGTTGCTTTGGTAAAAGATTTAGTCAAGCTCAAAATTATTGGACACCTAAATGGAGCAATACATGCTACCATGCAGGATCCTGAATTGGGAGTATTATTTACTAAATGTAGAAAGTGTGGTATGGATGTAAAGCCATTACGTGATATTGTAAAATGCGTTGAATGTGGATGGACGGATGATAGAAAGCTATCAAGTGATTTTTTAAAAACTGATTTCTTAAAAGTGAGAGAATAAGATATGAATCGTGTTTCGTTCCAAGGTGAACGAGGTGCATATAGTGAAGCCGCAGCAAAATCCTTT
>JACNGK010000109.1:4894-6431 GCA_014384145.1 Nitrososphaerota archaeon | reverse complement strand
ACTGGCTGCTTAACCAGGAACGTAATGTTGACCGCACGGCCAGCGCACCCCGCGCGGGAGGTCGGCGATGAACACAGAGAACAGCCTGGACGATGACGTCCTCATTGGTGCCCGCGCGATTGCCTATTTTCTATTTGGTAGCACCGAATACCGCTTTCAGCGTCGTATTTACTATCTCACCACGACGGCAAAAATCAAAATGCCACATTTTCGTCTCGGCCAGCAATTGGCCGCGCGCAAATCAATCCTTCGCGCATGGACCGGAGATCATGCATTGCAAAAACACGGAGGTGGCAATCCGTGAACGATATTCCATTTTCCGATATTGCCGAACATCTCAACCAGCGGATTGAAGACCTCGCCCGTGAACTTCTGGGCGAACCAAATAACGACCTGTCCACCCAGATACAACTGCGTTACGGAACAAAGGGCAGCATCGCCATTGAGATCAATGGCTCACAACGTGGCCGATGGTACGATCATGAACAAGGCATCGGCGGCGACGGCATGGAGTTTGTTCGTGCCCGCCTGGGCCTTGCCAACGGCGCAGCCTGTGATTGGGCGCGCGACTGGCTGGGCCTGCCCGCACGTTCCATTTCAACCACACCTGAAAATACATCACCTCATCAATCAAAGGCCGACACAGCGCCATCGCCCGAGATCTCAAACAAAAAACCAACCATGGCAGAAAAGGTCAACAAGATCGTCGCCGATGGCCAGGATATCGAAGGCACCCCGGCTGAGACCTATCTCCGTAATCGCGGCATCATCGTATCCCCCCTGCCCACCACCATTCGTTTTCGACCCAATGCCTATGGACGTTACGGTGCAGCAGTTGGTGCATTAAGTGGTGAATTACATGGAGGGGCAAATTATGAAGTGATGAGAATGCTTTTAGATATAAAAACTGAGGATAGTGTTGAACCGTACATCAAGGAAAAATTTACAAAAAATGAAAGAATTATGGGGATGGGACATGCTGTATACAAAACTGTCGACCCAAGATCACAAGTACTTAAAGAATTATCTAAAAAACTATCAGAAAAAACTAGTCAGCCATGGTATGATATAACAAGTAAGGTTGAACATGTAACTGCTGAATTGATGAAAAAAACTAAAGGGGTAGAAATTTTTCCGAACGTGGATCTTTACAGTGCATCAGTTTATTACATGTTAGGAATTCCAATGGATCTTAACACACCTATATTTGCTATATCAAGAGCAGCTGGTTGGGCTGCCCATATTATTGAAGAAAAATTTGCAGAAGCAGCACCAAAACCTATGTTATACAGACCAAAGGCAGTTTATATTGGAAAATATGCTGGATCACAAGGTTGTAAATACATACCAATTGAAAAAAGGATTAAAAAATAAAATTAAATCTAATTTCTAGAGTTAAACCATTCTTTTGCTTTAGAATTAACATCATGTTTATACAATACTTGATAAACCATGTCATAAAATGATAATCCCTTTTTTTGGGCTTCACCATCAAGCCACTTTAAACCATCTGACAATTCAGGATCATGTTCTGAAA
>JACNGK010000109.1:2687-4059 GCA_014384145.1 Nitrososphaerota archaeon | reverse complement strand
ATAGAATTTTTCCGCATAATGGAAAATGGCATACAGTCTTTGAAGAAAAAGATCATACATACATTGATGACAAGCTTGTTTGGAAAAAAGACAAAAAAGCTTGGACATAAACTAATATTTTATGATCAATCCTATATCCATTAAATTAGTATGAGTTGATCCTGTTTTTATCAACCCGCCATACTTTTTAAAAAATGAATAAGAATCGTTGTTCTCCAAGTAGGAAGAAATTTTTTGTAGGTTAGATGAATTATTGCCACTTAAAGCTCCAGCACATGTTGTGTTTCCATCAATACCATCTGTTGAAATTGAAGAAACTAACACACGATGATCAGAACCATGAATTAATTTTAAGATCTGTAGAACAAGTTCTTGGTTGCGACCTCCTTTTCCATTTCCCTTTATTTGTACTGTCGGTTCACCACCAAATATTATACATGAATTCTTCTTCTTTGATATCATTCGTACAATTTTTTTTGCTGATACGCTGACATCATGCTTGATTGGTGAATAAACCTTGGTAGTAAATCCAAGTCGCCTAGATTTTAAAACCATAACATCCAGACAGTCATGATTAGTTGCTATGATTTTATTCTTGATCGTTAATCTGTTTGGTTTCACTGTCTTTGTATTCAGACCACGTTTTAGGTGTCTAATTACTTTTTTTGGAAGTTTTTTTTCCAGGGAATATTTAGTTATTATCTTTACTGCGTCAGAAAATGTTGTATTATCATTATACGTACATCCTGATGAAATGACCGATAAATCGTTACTGACAACATCTGACATTACCAATGCACATCCATCACAATTCATGTTTTGAACAAGCTTGCCACCCTTGATCATTGACAGATGTTTTCTAACACAATTAAATTCATCAATTGTGGCACCACATTGCAATAATAATTTGGTTACGTGTTTTTTTTCACTCAAAGTTATGTTATCTGGAAGAGCTAACAAAGAAGAACCTCCGCCAGACACCAAAAATAGTACAAAATCCCTCTTAGAACAATTATTAACTAATTCTCGCACTGCTTTTCCTGCTCTTACACTTTCTTTATCAGGTAATGGATGTCCAGAATAAAATATCTTGAATTTTTTACTAACTATTGAGGATTTAGTGTGTTTTGGAGCTACAATTATTCCCTGTGAAACATTAATTTTCTTTGATACATATTCCGCCATAGAATCTGAGGCCTTTCCATATGCAACCACAAAAATTTTCTCATAGTTCGATAAAAATATACAATTTTTTCCCAGTCGAATGTGATTTTTGCCCACAAATGATTTTAGGAAATTTTTTGGCTCTGCGGCGGTTAACCCCGCTTCTAATATCTGTAATGCTTTTTTCTTCACTTCTGTATTTGCTAAT
>JACNGK010000109.1:0-2188 GCA_014384145.1 Nitrososphaerota archaeon | reverse complement strand
ATGACAACTTATTGTGTTTTAAAATTTGATGGTAAGAAAAAACTTCTTGGTCCTGAAGAAAGATTCCTTGCAGATCGTGCTGTAATTGATTCATATTTTATGGATGGTACACCAGAACAAATAATCAAAAACTCTGTATGTGATGCTTGTGCACAAGCAACGGAAGGATATGACAGTAAATTAGGAAATGATCTTACAAGAACATTATGTAAACAAGCATTTGACGTATTATATGATGCAATTATGAATGACAAGCCGGAAAATTATCCATACGGTTCCATGCTTTCGGGTATGGGTTTTGGAAATTGTTCCACAACACTAGGACATGCATTATCATATGTATTTTCCAATGAGGGTGTTGCTCATGGATACTCTTTATCTTCATGTACTACCATAGCACACAAACACAACAAATCAATTTTCTATGAAAAATTCAAAGAAGTTATTGAGAAAATTGGTTTCGATAAAATGAAGTTAAAGGCGCCTGTCGATGAAGCGGCTGACGTTGTAATGACTGACAAGGGTCATCTTAATCCAAACCCAATCCCAATTTCGAAAGAAGATGTCATCAAATGTCTTAATGACATTAATGATGGCAATCTTTGAATGTCATATTTAATTTTCGTATAAAATTAGGTGTGACTTATCTTTGTGAAACTTATTAAGATTGAAATTCAAGAGTTTGTACTAGGTGTAATATTAAATGATAAAATTTGGAATTCAAAATGGGCTAAACGTTGCTAGAGCAGGTTATTCTGAAGATCAAATTCTAACTGCATGTATGTTAGCTGACCGTACTGGCTATGACTCTATTTTCTACATGGACCACACAAATGTTCCACAATGGAAAAATGCAATTGTACTTGACCCATGGGTCATGTTATCATCAATTGCAGCTGTTACAAATCATGTTGAATTAGGAACTTGTGTTACTGATGCAATTAGAAGGCACCCATCAAATATTGCATTAGCAGCAATCACATTGGACAGAGTTTCAAAAGGAAGAGCAATTTTAGGAATTGGTGCAGGTGAAGCTCAAAACCTAAAAGAATTTTGTATACCATTTGAGAAACCTGTTTCTAAATGGGAAGAACAAATCCAAGTAATCAAAAAATTGTATGGTTCAACACCAGATAACACTGTAGATTACGAGGGTAAGTACTACAAACTAGAATCAGCTTGCCTTCAAGCTCCACCGATAAGAAAACCACATCCACCTACATACATGGCGTCTGGTGGAAAGAGAACATTATCCCTTACAGGTAAATATGGTGACGGTTGGCTGCCGATAGGATACACTCCAGAATTATTTGAAGATCATAAAAAGCAGATAGAGGTATCAATGAATGAAAACAATAGAACACAAGAAGAAAAAGATAATTTTCAAATGGCATTAGATATTGATGTTTACTTTTCTGACGACGCAGAAGAATCTTGGGCTAGGATGAAGGAGGCTGTAAAAGTTAGTTTGTTTAAACCTGAAATACTTAGAGTGCATGGACTTAAAGAAATTGAAGGATTTGATTTTAGGAAATACTTTACGGAATATTCTATGTCTAACCAAGATTGGATTGTAAAAATGCGTGAGGCTGCAACAAAAATTCCGGATGCTATTGCAAGATCATCAACCGGTGTTGGTACACCTGATGATATAATTCCAATATTTGAGAGGTTTCTCAAGGCAGGTGTAAATCATTTTGTAATCAGGTTTTGGGGTAAAAACTACTTTGGTTCTATTGATAAATTTGCCACTCATGTGATTCCTTATTTTAAGGAACAAAATAAGTAAAGCATAATTTAGTTACTTAGATTAAAAATAGCATGGAAGACTTTTTGATACGACGAGATCATCGAAAATTACAAATAAAATCAAAAGAAAAAATTATTGAATTTCTAAGCTCCGAGCAAACTGGTAGAGTAGCAAGTATTGATGAGAATGGGTTCCCACAAATTATTCCGATGAATTTTGTATTCATTAATGATACAATTTACATGCATTCTCACATAAGAGGTGAAAAACTTGATAACATTAAGCGTAATCAAAAAGTAGGATTTGAAGTAGATAAAAGTCTAGAATTTCTACCATCGTATTTTTCAGATCCTACTGATGCATCTCTTGCCGATACATTGTACATTAGCGTCGTAATAAAAGGAAACGGCAGTATTGTTTCAGATAAGAAAGAAAAAA
>JACNGK010000108.1:0-6495 GCA_014384145.1 Nitrososphaerota archaeon | reverse complement strand
TCCTTGTCAGCAGATGCAATAACATTCCCATCTTTTACTAGCAAATCTTCATTTGTCCTTTCCGTTATAATCTCAGTTTTCATATTTATCACATTAACATTAGCCGAGTTAGCCCTAGATTTTACTATAAAATCATCTTCTGAAAATTTCTGTAAGTTTACAGTTTTTGTCATCCATTTAGGTACTGTATGTTTTTTCATTTTACATACAATAATACCATTTGATGCAACCAAACGTCCGCCAACAAAAATTTTTCTTGGTTTCATCTTCTTTAAATCATCAAAAACCAAAATGTCTGCAAGTTTTCCTGGAGCAATACCACCCAAATCCTTCCCCATGTTATAATAATCAAAACAGTTTTTTGATGCCATAGAAATTGCATCTATCTGATTAAGACCCAGTTTTACTGACTCTCTTATACAATGATCAATATGACCAAATCTTGCAATATCAGATGGGTCAAGACCATCAGAACAGAACATCAACCTATCAGTATAGGTTTTGTTTGAGAGTACTAACTTGACAATTTCTTTTAAATCTCTACGAATGGAACCCTCCCTTATCATTATCCACATCCCTAACCTTAATCGCTCCAAGACTTGATCAAAGTTTATTGGTTCATGGCAGGACAAAATCCCAGATGACACGTAAGCATTTAGTTTTTTGCCAGATGCACCAGCAGTATGACCGTTAATAACACAGTCATTTTCAAGCATGGTTGATAACATTTTCATTGTCTTAGGATCACGTTTTGTCACTTTTGTCCATGAAAATACTTCGCCTAGACCAAGAACACCCGGAATTTTGAGTGCTTGTTTTGCTTCTGCTAGGTTGATCTCTCTTCCATGGCTGAACTTCTTGTCAACTGGAACTCCACCGGGTACCACATGAAAAAAACGTGTAGGAAGTTCAGATGTCATTCTAACAAATTCTTTGAATCCTCTATAGCCACAGGTACTCACGATATCAATAGGATCAGAAAAAAGTGAGGTCACACCACACAAAAGAGATTTTTTTATAAATTCGGCAGGGGAAACAAACTGGTCTACATGTATGTGAGGATCAGCAAATCCTGGAGTTACATATTTTTTTTTTAAATTCATTATGACTGTCTTTTTCCCCTTTGTGTGGGACGCATCTGAACCAACGTAAGCAATCCTATCGTGAGATACAGCTATCTGAGTTTCCGGCATAATCTCACGCGAATAAACATTCACCAACGAACAGTTCTCTAAAATAAGATCAGCAGGTTTGTCACCAATAGCAACTTCATTTAAAGTCTGGATGCTTCTAGACAACCCAAGGAACAATGTTCTATGATATCCATTCGTATTATTATAGATTAGAGACCATGTTTAAATTACCGTCAGGCTCGGATTCTAATTGTGAATATACCCAAAGAGATCAATCGTTTCTGTCCTAAATGTAAGAAACATGTTGTACAAAAGATTTCTATTTACAAGGCAGGCAAACGCAGAGGCACTGCTGCTGGAGAAAGAAGACATGCGTTACGGAAAAAAGGGTATGGAGGACAAAAATTCCCCAAGCTTGCAAAGCCCGCAAAAACAACAAAGAAAGTTACACAGATTTTTACATGCCCAGAATGCAAGAAGAAGACTATGAAGCATGGTATTAGAATCAGAAAATTTGAGTTGATCGCAAAATGAAAAAAGAACACATACTCATTCCAGAGCCAAATAGCAAATTCCTTAAAATTAGTTGTAAGGAATGTGAGAAAGAAAATATTGTTTATTCACATGCATCAACATCTGTTACGTGCAAGTCTTGTGGCAATGTAATATCTGAGCCTACTGGTTCGAAGGCACGAATAATAGGAAAAATTTCAGGAACTGTTGAGTAATTCGAAATCTTCGTTTGTGTTCAAATTAAAAGCTATTTTCTTATCATCTAAGATAATATAGTCTTCGTTAACCAAATTCAAATTTTTAATTTTGTCAGCATTAATGATAGAAATTCCTGTGTATACACATTCAGTGCTATCATGTTTCACCAATAGATTAGATTCCAAACCTAAGGAATTCAGAAATTCCTTGGATACAAGAAAACTAGTCCAAACACTTTCTGAATTAAATTCGACCAACTTTTGAATGATTTCTTCATCCAGTAATGGTAAATCTCCAGAAACAACAAATACAAACCCATCCATTTTTTGTAATAGAAAATTTAGGTCGTTAACATATCCATTTCCTTGTGTGTCTAAAGTTTCTATCCCTCTTTCCTCCAATACACGTTTTGTATCAGGTGAATTTGGGCTTGTGGCAGCAAAAACTTTAGAAAAACAATGCGAGTCATTTAATGAATCGATTACATGGAAAATTATTGGTTTTTCATATTCAAGTAATAATTTTTCTGGAGAAGGAAATTCCATCCTAGATCCTCTGCCTCCTGCCATGACAAGCCCAATCATAGTGATACAAAGATTAGCAGGGATGAGAGTCTTGTTAGTTCATTAGCAGCGCCCAGAACATCACCAGTGATTCCACCAAAACTTCTGGTGGATAGACCAATCAAAAATAATGTCACACCAATTGATGCACCAAAGAGTATCAAGCCAGTAGTTCCGCCTATTACAACAAGCGGAATAATTGTAATAACACCAGCAACTGCTAGTCTTTTTTTATCTTTCATGATTTGCATGAATGGTGAATTGGAACCAGCAGCCGCTGATTTTCCAATACTAGCCATTAATACCATTGAGAACTTAGCTAAAATTTCACTAAGTAAGATAGCCTGAAATAACTCATAACCAGTTGTTAGTGACAATGCTATGATTACGCCAACTATAGATAATACAACAGAAACAATTCCTGCAGAACCAGTTGAAAGATCTTTCATTGCATTGCGTTTTTTCTCTTTTGTTCCTCTGGTCATAAGACCGTCAGCAAAATCTGCCAATCCATCAGTGTGATGTATTCCTGTGATGATAGCAATTGATGCAACAACTAAAAGTGCAACAATTAATGGTTCTAGGAAAAATGAAAGTCCAAATCCAATCGAGCCAATTAATAGTCCTATTGCGATTCCAATGATAGGAAAGACGTGCATGTATCTTGCTACAGTTTCCAGATTAGTGTTGTTAGAAGGAATTATTGTAAGAAACGAAAAAACTGAACTGATTTCCTTAAGCATGTATCCACCATCCTAAAAATGAGAGAGTTACGATTATTGGAACAGTGATTATGCCGCAGAATAAAATTGATGAAACTTTCATCAACGTAACTGCAGACGTAATGTGAGATTTTGTAAATTCTATACTGCCATTGCCAATTGTATAGCAATTCATTTTTTCTAATTTAGTTCCTAGCGCACCAGCCAGAGCAGCCATTGGGAATCCTGCATTAGAACTTTCTAGTTTTCTGCTGTCACGTCTCATAATGTATAGTGATTCCTTCCAATTGTAGCCCAAAATTAATGCACCTAGAATCATCACTAACCCAGTTAGTCTAGATGGAGCATAGTTCAGTACAGTATCACACTTGGCTCCAAACCAACCCACATTCTTGAACAAGGTTGTCTTGTAGCCAATCATAGAGTCTACAGTGTTTATTGCTCTGTAAACAAATGCGCCTGGAAGACCAAAAATAGCATAATAAAATAACGGACCAGTAACTCCATCAACCGTATTTTCGCTTACACTCTCCAAAACGCCAGACAAAATATGGTTTTTATCTAAATTCTTGGTATCTCTCTTTACAATCATAGAGAGATGATTTCGAGCAGAATCTAAATCCCCTTTCTCAACCGCATCAACTACCGCCAAGGCATGTTTTTGCATTCCTCTAATAGCAATAGTTGTTTTTAGTAAGATTGAACCGACAGCTATCGACACAATTAATGAGACAATATCAATAGTGAGTAAATTAATCCCAATATCCAAAACAACAAGCACTGTGCAAACAGTTACTACAATTACACTGACAAGCAAGATGCCACCAATCAATTCCTTTCTTACCGAGTCGCTTTTTGTAAAAGGAACAAGTGATGCTATTAGTTTTCCAATCCAAGCAGTTGGATGATATTTGGTTTTTGGATCACCTACTAAAAAATCCAATAAAAGAGCAAACACAACTATGACTACACTTTCAAGTATCATTACAGTAGTTTTTCAATTGCTCTGATATTAAGACTTGACTTGACAACCTTGCTTAGCTTCTCAATTTCAGAATCGATCTTTTTTAGGTTCTTACTATTGAGTGCAAGATGCTTTGAATTTGAAGTTATAGAATCCTCCTCGGGAAGCAGAAATTTGGTCAGTGGAATGGTACCAAAAACGGGTTTTCCTGTGTTTTGTTTTAGCTTTCTAAATCCAGGTTTAAGAATATTCAAGTCTCCACGAAATTTGTTAAAAACAAAACCTTTGATCATTCTTTGGTATTTTTTTTCTAATAATGACAGGGTACCAACAATGCTTCCAAAAGATCCACCTCTCTCAATATCCGTGATTAAAATTACAGGCGATTTTGTTTTCTCGGCAAGTTTCATGTTTGCAATATCATATTGAGTAAGATTGATTTCAGCAGGAGAACCAGCGCCCTCAATGATAATCAAATCATGATTTTTTTCTAAAGCATGAAACGAACTCAAAACTGTTTTCATTCCATTTTTTTGAACAAACTTCCTGTAATAGTCATCAGCATGCATTTTTTTATAGAATTTTCCTCTTAGGAAAATGGAGCTTCTATAATCACCTAGAGGTTTTAGCAAAATTGGATTCAAATCTGGTGATATTTCAATACGTGATGCGAGAGCTTGAACTGCCTGAGCACGAGAAATTTCAAAATCTTTTCCTTTGTAGGCGTAGTTTGACATGTTTTGCGCCTTGAACGGTGCTACGGAGAATCCCTTTTCCAGAAAAATTCTGCAGAGTGCAGTAACAAGTGTTGTTTTACCTGCACTGGAAGCGGTTCCCTGAACCATTAGCGTTTTTGAGATGCTAAATCACCTTCAATGCCTTTAGCAGTTTTATGTTCTCTTTTCTAGTTTTTACTGCAATTCTAATGTAATTCTGGTTTAATCCACGAAATGTGCTACAGTCTCTAATCAGAATTTTTTGTTTGAGAAGTTTCTTTTGCAAAAGTTTTGATTTAATTTTTGTCTTGACTAGAAGAAAGTTTGTTGCTGAAGTATAGCAAACAAATTTTTTCGATTTTGCTAAATTTGAGGATATGAAATTTTTCTCCTTTTTGATTAATTTACATGTTTTATCTAAAAATGGATGATAACATATTGCTGCACTTGCCGCACGCTGTGCTAGATTGCTTACATTCCAAGGAATCTTGATTTTTTGTAGTGGTTCTATAATTTGTGAACTGCCTACTCCATAGCCAATTCTAATTCCTGCTAAACCAAAAGATTTTGTGAGTGAGCGTAAAATGAACAAATTCTCGAAATTCTTGATATGCTTTATTACGGATTCATCATTTCCTGGTACAAGCTCAATAAATGTCTCATCTACAAATACAATTGTTGACTTCTTCTTTGCCGCTGCAATAATTTTTAGTATTTCATTCTTCGTGATTAAAATACCAGTCGGGTTATTTGGATTGCAAATAAAAACACAGCCATTTCTGGGAATTTTCATGATAAATTTTTGTAAATTTCTCGAAAGATCCATAGTTTTAAAAAATGATATTTTACAGTCACAAAGTTTTGCAGAAACTTCATACTCACTAAAAGTCGGTATTGGAATCAAAACACACGTCTTTTTATTTAGAAAAGTTTTGCAGAAATTGTAAATTATTTCTGTTGCACCATTCCCAACAACAATCTGCTTTTTTGGAACACCAGTAAACCACGCCAAGTTTGCACGTAAATCCGTAGAATTTGGATCAGGATACTCTGAAATTGAATCCAAATGCTTTTTCAAATAGCGTCTTACGCCTGGATGGCATCCTAATGGGTTTACATTTGAACTGAAATCAATCGCATTAACATCAGGATTTTTTGTGCCATATTTGCCTCCGTGTGAGGCTGGGATGTGTGACTGTGCTGATTTGTTTGGATGAATTTTCACATTATAGATAATTAATTGCCAATATAGTGTGTTTTGGTTATTGCTAACGATTATTAATTGAAAACTTGAAAATGACTCAATGAAAAAGAAAGTAGCGATAATTGGAGTTACTGGAGCGGTAGGACAAGAGTTTGTGCTATCTCTAGAGGATCACCCATGGTTCGAGGTTACACAAATTGCCGCATCAGAGCGTTCAGCTGGAAAAAAGTACATTGATGCTATAAGAGATGATAATGGGATAGTTGCTTGGGATGTTGGCGGGGAGATCCCAGATTACATAAAGGAAATGTCAGTCTTAACAGTTGACGAAATTAACGTAGCAGAATTGGATTTAATTTTCTCAGCGGTAGAGTCACAAGCTGCAAGAGATATTGAGACAAAATTTGCAAAAGATCTTCCTGTAATATCAACTTCATCTGCATATAGATATGAAGAGGATGTTCCAATACTTATTCCAGGAG
>JACNGK010000030.1:0-6516 GCA_014384145.1 Nitrososphaerota archaeon | reverse complement strand
AATTTGCAATGATCTCAATTGCAAGTATATCAAATTTTTCAGAAAATTTTTTCGCAATTTGAAAATTTTCTACATCTTGACCTGGTGAAGGCAGATCGCCTTTTCTTTTTTCATATGCTGAAAGCATTAATTCGGTACCAAATTTTTTTAATAATCTTGTGGATATGGTTTCGTAACCAAACAATCCATCAAATTCCATTTCACCAATAAAAACTAATTTTGAATTGGAATTTTCTACATTAGAAAATTCAGATATAGAATTGTGTTCTGGAAGATAGTTTTTCACGATATTCATTATTTTTCTATCTGCCAAAATTGGTGGTTTAGGGATTGATTTTTGTTCATATCTTTCAAATAGAATTGATAGTGTTTTTCTTACTGATTCTGATGTGTTAAGAACTACAAATTCTGTTGGTTTTGAAATATCTAATGATCCTAGTTTTGACTCAATTTCAGAATCTGAGAGAGTTTTACCCCCTGCATCAATTTTTTCTTCAAGATTTTCTGCTTTTATATCTAAGACAACATCAGTTGAGCCATAATTTAACCATATTTCGGGCATAATTTAGTGAAAACACAAACCAAAATAAATCCAGTTAAGTTAGATTTTGTATGGAGTTTGTAAAAGAGTTTGCAATATTTTTGCACAAAAATGACATAATTAAATTTGGAGATTTTACGCTTACTAGTGGAAAAAATAGTTCATACTATGTTGATCTTAGGCTAGTGCCTAGTTATCCTCATCAATTTAGAAAAATGGTAAAAAATCTTCAAAATTTGATCATTGAAAAAACAGGTCTGGATAATTTTGATAGCCTGGTTTCTGTTCCAACAGGAGGTCTTGTAGTTGCATCTGCACTTGCAATTGAAGTTATTAAGCCACTAATCTATGTTCGAAATAAACCTAAGGAACATGGCACCACGAAATCCATTGAGGGTAAAACATCTGCAGGAATGAAAGTAGTGATGGTGGATGACGTTGCAACTACAGGTACTTCCGTCTTAAATGGGATAAAGCAACTCAAAGAATCAGGATTAATGATTTCTGACGTATATGTTATCATAAACAGATTAGAAGGTGCGGATAAAGCATTGGATGATATGGGTGTACAAATCCATCAACTAACTGATATATTAGAAATTACAAATGTTCTTTTTCAAGAAAAATTAGTTAGTAAAGAAATTTTTGATAAAATAAAAAATCAGGTTAACCAGAATTAAGCATTATACAACATAAGATCTTTTTCTTCTAGGAGTGCATGTATGTTATGTACAGATTTATAGACATCACTTTCCTTTTTTGCTCCAGTACAAACCAGTTTGCCAGAAGCAAACAATAGTAATACAGTTTTTGGATCGACCATTCTATGTATAAGCCCTGGGAACTGTTCAGGTTCATACATACTGCGTGGTAACCTTCTTGCTGCATCCTCTAGGTGAATTTTTCCACCCAAACTACCAGACGCAACTATATTTTGTACTGTAATTACTGCATCTTTTTTTATTTTGATCTTACCCTTACGAAGTTTTTGTACAACTGTGCGAACAGCCTTTATCGACATAGCTTCAGACTTACCACCAGTACAAACCATTTTTCCTGAACGAAAAATCAAAGTAGCAGTTTTTGGTGACGTTAATCTAAACACTAAACCTGGAAATTGGTCAGGATGCCATTCTGTGTCTGGAAATTTTTTAGTAACATCGGCAAGATCTATTGCTTGATCAACTGATGCAGAAGCTACAACGTTCTCAATGCTTACTGGTGGTTTTGTCTCAGACACAGTGAGGCTATTTAAACTCGTCTTATATACTACGCTAAAATTTTAACCAGTTGAAATCATACAAATTAAAATTTTGGCAGCTCAGACAAATGCCTTCACATCATTTTTCAGATATAACTCTGATTCTTCATTGCAGCCAATTAAATCAACATTATGTTTGATTTAAAACTAATTGAAAATGTGTTAAAGAAAAATTTCTAGAAGAAAATAATGGGCCTGATGGGCTTCGATCCCGTGGCTCCCCGATTATGAGTCGGGTACTCTACCAAGCTGAGTTACAGGCCCTACCCAAAATCAATTTTTCTTAGTAAAAAATGTTAGAATCTAACAATATTCATCGTAACAGCTATCTAATAACAAGTTTTGACAAGTTACGGAGCTTTCAGCAGCGCTGATTATTTCTTGGTCATGTCCGGAAAATCCATCAATAGCCTTTTTCCATGATGCTGTATGCCTAATATCGGCTTCTATATGCTCCTTGAAATATTTAGTTACATCTTCACTTGTTAGACCATAAAATTCCGCCAGACCTTCTAATTTAGTTTGACTGATTTTTGGTATTTCTTTTTCAAGTGCATACATTGCAGTTGATCCGCTTACAAATGATGACATAAGAGTATGCATTCCAGATATAGCATGATTTGTTGTATACAATCCTTCATAATTGTTTAATTCCTCATAAGAAACTCCCAACCCGTCAGCAAATCTTTCCCACAAGCTAATATGTGAAAATTCTTCTTGTTGGTTAAAATTAAATTCATCATGCAAGGATTCTGGAACATGATCCATTAGTTGTGCCATAAATATTGGAACAGCTTTTACCAATTGATAGTATTCCTTGGAATACCCTACCAAAGATTCACGTGTGAGCTTTCCATCAGACCAAGCTTGATAGAATGGATGTTTTAGCAAACTTCGTTCTTCTATAATGCGATCAATTTCTTGAATCAAATGATTCATGATTTTAATCCAATTTTGGTAATAAAAAAATCTTTGTAGCTACCAAAGAATTTTATGGATTAAAGTTACGAACGGTTTTATGCTCCTGTAGTGTAGTCCGGTCAAGCATTTAGGCCTTTCACGCCTGAGACTCGGGTTCGAATCCCGACGGGAGCACTCAAGTTTAATATATTTCTCATAAACATTTGAAATTGAAGTTTTTGGAAAGAAAGAATATAGAGATCAATCCATTGCTTGAAAAATACAGTACATATATTAAAAAAATCAATACTGTACTAGATTCAGAATTAGAATTATACGCAGAATCTGAATTCAAAGAACCTCTAAAATATGCATTAGATGGAGGTAAACGGATTAGACCAATCATCCTTCTTTTGGCATCAGAATGTGTGGGCGAGATTGATGATAACACTTTTGCTGCTGCTTGTGCAATTGAATTTCTACATACTGAATCAGTTATTCATGATGATATAATAGATAACGAAACTTTACGTAGACAGAAAGATCCATTTCATATAAAATATGGGTATAACACCAGCGTTCTAACGGGTGATTTTGTTTTAGGATTAATTCTGAACATAGCATCGAGAATTAATAATCCAAGAGTAACAAAAAATCTTGCTACTACTGCTATGATGATGAGTGAGGGAGAAGTACTTGAAGGTAGGCTTGAGACAAGCGAGGATGTAACTTTTGATGACTATCTTAAGGTAATTGAATATAAAACTGCAACAGCTTTTGAAACTGCGTCAAGATTGGGTGCGATAATCTCAGGAGGGTCTGAAGAAGAGATTGAGTCTTTAGCAGATTATGGTAAAAATATTGGAATTGCCTACCAGATTAGAGATGATTTACTTGACTGGCAAAATGAAGACAAGTTGTTTAATCTTCTAATTAAGAAGAGCTCAGATCCTAGAGATATTTTTAATGATATGGAAGAGTTATTTAAAAAATACTCGGACAGAGCTATCTATAGCATTAGGAAAATAAAAGATTCTCAGGTCAAAGATAATTTGGAAAATTTAGTTAGATTTACTAGAACTACGGCATAAATCCTGCATTAATTGCTGGTGTAGCAAATTCCGTAAATTGTATAATAGGTTCTGGAAAGACACCTATAGTTACCATAAATATTATTGAAAATGCCATTATAGCTATAATTGATTTTGGTTCTTTGATTCTCTTTTCTTTTTCACCCTCAAAGTACATCTTACGTATTATCCAACCATAGTAAGCCAAAGACAGCGCGCTATTTAGAACACCTGCGACAGCAAGCCAAGGACCCCACCATACCACTGTGCCAGAATCAATTGCAGCACCAAACAACATTAACTTACTCCAAAATCCACTAAGTGGTGGAACGCCTGCTAGTGCTAGCAAGGAAATTACTAATCCTAAAGATGTTATAGGCATACGCCTTGCAAGACCTTTTAGTTTGTCAACATGTGTAATCGCTAATGCAGTTACAATTCCCGCAACTGCAATGAATGCTGCACCTTTCATTACAGCATGGTTTAGTATGTGGAACATAGATCCTTGAAGACCAATAGTAGAAAATGGTGCAATGGACAAGCCAATCAAAATGTATCCTGCATGTCCAATGCTGGAATAAGCTAACATTCGAGCCAGATTTTTTTGCATTATGGCTGCAATGTTACCAACTGTCATTGTCATTACAGCGATAATACCTAAAGCAAGTGTCCAGTCAAGACTTAGTGCAACTGTACCCATTACTATAACTCTCAAAGCAGCGGCAAAGCCAGCTTTTTTAGTACCAGCAGCAAGTAGTGTTGCAATTGTAGGTGGTGCTCCTTCGTATGTATCTGGCAGCCACATATGGAATGGAACTAGACCCATCTTGAAGCCGAATCCGGCGATAAACATACCAACAGCTAAAAGTCCAATTGGAATCAAATTCGCATCAAGAACCATAAAGCCCTGAATTACTTCACCTATGTTTGTCGAACCAGTAATACCATAAGCAAGAGATATACCATAAATTATAATTGCAGACGAAAGCGCGCCAAACAAAAAGTACTTTATCGCAGCTTCGTTAGAGATTGGATCCTTTTTCAAAAATCCTACTAGTATGTATGTTGGAATGCTCATGAGTTCCCAAGCAACAAAAAGCATTACCAGATCTGTAGCGTATGCTACAAGAACCATTCCTATGGCAGAAAGTAGAATCAGTGAAAAATAGACAGATGGATTAGCCTTGTTTTTCATATAACTGAATGAACCAACTGTAGTGAATATTGCAACAATTAGCATGGCAATTGCAAATAATGCACCAAATGCATCGTCAACCAGTACGTCCTGTGAAAAAATTGCGGCAGGTGCCACATGATCAAGCGCAAGCTGATATAGAACATAACCGATTGCGGCGAATAAAGCAATGAGAGTTGCTATACCATAAGATATCATCGAGGGTCTTTCTTTCAGCGCAATACTGACCACCGGTAAAGCAACACCCACACTACCTAGAATTACAAGAATGATTATTGGAGTTGATGTTAGATCAATCATCTCATATCACCTATATCAACAATATCAGAACTACAAACAGAAGTCCTGCTCCAAATACGTAAAGATATGATTGTGGTACACCAGTCTGGGTTCCTTGTACAACTTTAGCTCCAAACCTGACTGAACGTTCTAATCCAACATTCATGCCAGTGTCAATTACAGTTCTCTCAAAGTATCTCCATATAGCCCTGCAAGTCCATAAAGGTGCAATAACAAAGCACCAATAGATCATTGCGTTAAGATACCATCTGTTTAGGATTACTTTGTGCAAAGAATAAAAGAAAATATTTGAATTGATAAACTTGGCAGGGTCTACCCAACGGCCGATATAGAAGATATATCCAAGACCAAAGCCAACTGCAAAAGCTATCAATGATGCGCCAACAGCAATTGGATTAAGTCCTGACAAGAATCCTAACGTTTCAGAATGTTCTACATCTATGTGTAGTGAATGAATACCAAATGATTCGTCAAGATATTCAGTAAATAGGTGATGAATTCCTTCTTCAGCTGAAAATCCAATTATTCCTATTCCAATTGTTAGCACTGCAAGAATTCCGTATGGAATCCACATTGATTTTGGTGCTTCATGTATATGGTGACCATCACTCTCCATCTTTTGAACATGTTTACTTTCTTTGCCAAAGAATACCATGCCAATCATTCTTGTGGTATAAAATGCTGTAATGACAGCGGTCAAAACTGCTATGATGAAAATTGGTAATGCCCACTCATTTCCTGATTCGTAGACAGCAGCAAAAATTGCATCTTTGCTCCAGAATCCTGTGGTGATAAATGGAGCTCCCATCAGTCCAAGACCTGCGGCCCACATGAACGCGTATGTCTTCCGCATCTTTTTTCGCAAACCTCCCATATCCGTCATAAACCGTGAACCAACAACGTGCAGCAACGAGCCAGCAGCCATGAATAATGAAGCCTTGAACATAGCGTGGGATATCATATGAAAGAATCCAGCAGTATATCCATCAACATATTGTTGTGATAAACCAGCAACACCAAGAGCCATCATCATGTAACCAATTTGTGAACCAGTTGAATATGCCAAAACTTTCTTGATTTCAGGATTAACCATTCCCTGAGTTGCAAGCAATAATGCAGTAATCGCACCAACCCAAGCAATAATTTCAAAGAATTGATTTGCCAGGATTCCAGCAGCTGCTAATGCAAATACAATTGGTCCAATTCTTGCAACCAAAAATACACCAGCCTTGACCATTGTTGCTGCATG
>JACNGK010000104.1:0-6680 GCA_014384145.1 Nitrososphaerota archaeon | reverse complement strand
CGAACTAGTAACAGTATGCATTACTTCATCATCATTTGTCCATTGAATTACAGAACCTTTTGAAATCGTAGCAACATCTGGGTCATAATCTGGGTTTCCTTGTTCATCAGAGCCTGCTAAGATTGAGATAGCAAAAATTTCACCCTCAGGAATTTCTTGAACAATCTCTTCAACAGCCTCCTCAACAGCTTCTGGAAGTAAGTATCCAGTGGGACCAAGTATACCAAAGCCGAAAAAGACTGTGATACCCAAACCAATTGCAAATACGAAGATTAAACCAACAGGCTTGACATATTGTGGCATCTTCATAGCCATGTATGCTATAACAATACCTGGAATAGATACCATGATTAGGATTCCTGCAACTGTTGGCAGCGTAGTACTTTCATTGCCTATGAATGCCGCAGCGCCAAATCCCAAAATTATTGACATGATAACCAAAACTGTAGCTTTTGTTCTGTTTGATGTTGATACCCCACCATCTAGAATTCCAGCACCCAAGAAGATTAACCCGAAGAAAAATAACAAGCCTGAAAGTGCATGCATTCCATCAATGAAGGTATGCGCTATTTCCGCATAAGACAGAACTATACCAACTAATCCAATAGCAGTAAGCCCACCACCGGGCATAACTAGTTCCCAATTACTCATTTAAGCTTGATGAGAAATGCTAGATAATTAATCGTTTTGCAGCAAGGCTGATCGATTCGAATAAATTAAATCATATATCCTAATGCCAACAATAGTTGGGATTAAAAGAGATATTCGAGGTTTCAAAGCCCAGGATAATAATTTTGCTTGTTATAACAGCTGTTACATCTATGTATGCTGGAAGTAAACTTGTAGGTCCTGAGATAGGCTATTTAGAAATTTTACATATTATAATTGCGGGATCGCTTGCTTCAGCTGGCTCAAGTGCCCTCAACCACTATTATGATAGAGATATAGATTCAAAAATGAAGCGGACAAGTAACAGACCTATACCATCAGGCAGAAGTAAGGACACAACAATTCTCATTTATGGACTTGGCATAAGTGCAGTCTCTGTTATTTACGCAGCCTTAACGCTAAACTATCTATGTACTTTCTTTATTGCATTAGGAATTTTCTTTTACGTTATAATATACACAGTATGGCTCAAACGTCTAAATTCCTCAAATATTGTAATAGGTGGCTTTGCTGGTAGCGCTGCGTCCATGGCTGGATGGTCCGCAGCTACCGGGTCGATTGACATTTTAGGATTTTTAATAGGATTTTTGGTTTTTGTATGGACACCATCTCACTTTTGGTGCCTTGCAATGAAATTACGTGATGATTATGCAGAAGCAAATGTCCCAATGCTACCTGTATTAATCGGTATGGAAAGAACGTCAAAATATATTCTTGCAAATACGATTATACTTTTACCATATTCACTGATGTTGTATGCATTTGGTATGGGTATTGTTTATACCATAATCGCATCTATTGCAGGGGGTCTTATGTTGGTATATCATTACAAGCTAACAAAGACACCGACGTCAGATTTTGCATGGAAGGCATACAAAGTAACTGCCCCTTATCTCACTATCATCTTTGTAGGAATTGCACTAGATGCAGCTTTTAATTTTAGATTCTAGTTAAATACCATTATTAGATTCAGGAAAACTATTTTCATAGTCTTTTTCTAATGTTTTTTCGTTCTGCATTTCAACATCATCCTCTTCTTCTTGCTTGGAAACAATCGCTATTCTACGTGTGTCCTTAGTAAGCCAGCTTACATTTATCAATCCCATTATTTCCATATCAAGTAATATTTTATTAAAAAGATCATCTGATAGATGATAACCATCTTTTACTAGCTTCTTAGCAAGCGTTTTATCAGTAATAGAACCTAATTCCTTAACTTTGTCAATTACTATATTTTTATATTTTACAGTCAATTTTATCTGTAAAATGTATCACCAGAAGACTTTGGAATTATATTTGAAACTTCTGACTTGATGTCACTGTACCACTTGTCAATTTCTTTAGTGATCGATGGTCTAACCCTTTTTAACCCTAAGGCGAAATCATTACTGCTTATATTTACAGAATCTCTTTGCATTGCATTAACAGCTGCCTCTCTACATAGTGATGCCAAATCAGCTCCAGTATAGTTTTGTGTAGATACTGCAATCTCATTCAAGTTAATATTGTTTGCAAGCGGCATACCATTTGTTAATATTTTAATTATATCTAATCTGCTTTTTTCGTCCGGCGGCTGAACAAACAAAACAATGTCAAGTCTGCCATTACGTAGCATTGAGTTGTCAATTAAGTCAGGTCTGTTTGTAATCCCAACCACTACTATGTTAGATGTTCCACTATCTTCCATTTCAGTCAACATTTGGCTAAGCACAGTTTCCCCACGATTGTTTTCATCTTTAATTTTAGATTTTGCAAGTGAATCAAGCTCATCAAAAATAACAACACATGGTGCAGCCGCTTTTGCTTTACGGAAAATTTCTCTAATTGCCTTTTCAGATTCACCAACCCATTTTGACAATATCTCCGGTCCTCTAACAAGAATCATGTTTGCACCACATTCAGCCGCTAATGCTCTAGCAAGAAGCGTCTTTCCACAACCTGGTGGTCCATAAAGTAATACACCTTTAGGTGGTTTGACACCCATCTTTCTAAATTTATTAGGTGTGTTGATAGCTGCAACCATGTTATCTTCCAATATCTTTTTCTCATCGTTTAATCCACCTACATCATTCCACCAAACTTTTGCCCGTTCAACATAAAACTGTCGCATAGCTGTTGGAATTACTTCTAGTGTTGCATCGTAAAAGTCACGCAATTTTATTTCCATTGATTGTAATATCTTTGATGGTATACGCTCGTTTTCAAGATCAATTTCTGGTAGATAACGTCGTATCGCCTTGATGGCACTTTCTCTACATAACGATTTGATATCTGCGCCGGTATATCCATGAAGATCACTTGCAAAGTTTTTCAAATCAATATCTGCCGCAAGAGGCATTCCACGTGTATGTATTTGCAAAATTTCTAATCTTCCATCTGCATTAGGAACAGAAATTTCCAACTCTCTATCAAATCTCCCAGGTCTTCGTAATGCAGGGTCTAAACTATCAGGACGGTTTGATGCACCAAGTACAATGACATTACCCCTTTCAGTTAATCCATCCATCAGTGCTAAAAGTTGTGCTACTACTCGTTTTTCAACATCGCCATAAACCTCTTCTCGTTTTGGTGCAATCGCATCAATCTCATCGATGAATATAATACTAGGCGAGTTATCTTTTGCTTCTTTGAATATATCTCTAAGCTTGGCTTCTGTTTCCCCATAGTATTTGTTCATAATCTCAGGTCCATTAATTAAATACATGTTAGCATCTGATTCGCTCGCAATAACTCTAGCAAGAAGTGTCTTTCCACAACCAGGTGAACCATAAAGTAATACACCGCTATGAGGCTCAACTCCTAACCTACTGAAAAGTTCTGGATGTCTCAATGGCAACTCAACAATTTCTCGCATAGCCTTAACCGTATCTCCTAATCCACCTATTTCCTCATATGTGATACGAGTTCTCTTGTCAGTTGCCGCTTCAGAAAGTATTTTTAGAACGGAAGAACGCTCAATCTTAACAATTCCTTTTGGTGTTGTATTGCTAATCTTGAACTCCATCGAGTTTCCCAAGATCATTACTGAAATCTCATCGCCTATGCTCAACGGTAGTCCTTTCAATCTATTTTTAACAAAGTCAGTAAACTCTTTGTCTATAGTCACTACTTCATTAATTGGCATAAGTTTCACTGTCTTGGCAGTTTTTACCTTAATCTTTTTCACATAAACTACATCGCCAAGCGCTGTTCCAATGTTTTTTCTAGTTTGTCCATCTAATCTAATAGAATCTGGGTTTTTTTCATCCTCATCAGATGGCCATACTATGGCACAGCTTGTTTTATTTCCCTTTATTTCAATAACGTCACCAGGTGCAACATGCAGGTAATCCATAGCATTATGACCTATTCTGGCTCTTCTTTTCCCAACATCTCTTTGCTTAGATTCTTCCACTCTCATTTGTAATAGATTTTTTTCATTCGCCAAGAAATCACCTATTTCATATCAACTGACATTCTACTCATGTTCAGAACTTCAAATTCACTAACTCCTTCTACATCCTTTACTGCATTCTCTAGTGAATCCATCTGACCTTCCTTATCATCCAAAACAAATTCTGCTTTGATAAAATGTAAACCAAAAGCAAGTGGTTCCAATTGGTGATTTTTAAGTTGAATGCCATCTTTTAACGATCCTTTGATAGTCTGTGCTAATTCATTCAAATCAACTTCTATCCCAGTTGGAAGAATTTTTGTGATCAATAATAATTGCGCCAATTTCTAAGGTCCTTGAAAGTTACAGGATGAGCATGTATAATTTCTTACTGCTATTCTACAACTTTCACATCGCCAAATAAGATCACCATTATCACAGTTCGGACAATCAAATTTTACACATTTATCATTAGGCATGATATGGCGGTGACAACAACTACATACAGGCAATTCAAGATTTGTTGACATACACAAATCGCTGACTATTAATTGAATTTATACCTTGCTCGACTTTGTATGTGAGTAATTCGTTAGCAGACGTTTGATTTCTGTGCTCATGATATTTTGAGCAGCACTTAGAGACTTGCGCATACCAAGCAATTTTACAATGGATGTTGCATGAAAGTCAAAATCATCCTTGTTTGAAATTTCAGATGTGATCTCTGGTGTTATTGTATCAAAAATCATGTCAACTGTTTTGTTATCAACTTTCTCAAGAATTTTTCTAGCTAGACGCTGTTTTTCAAATTCTTTACCAAATTTATCATGCCAAAATTTTTGGTACTGCTGAAGCTGAGAATACTTGTTTGTTTCCAAATATTTTGTAATCGCATTTCCCGCTAAAATTCCACCCATTCCACAAGAATAAATTCCTCCTGCAGTGGTTGGTTTTGATTGTCCCGCTGCATCACCCGCTATTACTATATCTCCAGAAACAAAATTCTTGATTGGACCTTTAATCCATATTGGCGCAAAAATTTTTCTTATAGTTGAATACTTTCCTTTGTTTCTTAGGAACTCCTCCATCATATTGGATACATTAATCTCTCTTCCAGCAACGCCCACTTTACCTACTCCCTTTCCGGATGGAATTATCCAAGCAAAAAAACCTGGGTATTTTATCTGATCAAAATACACTTCAACTTTGCCATCTGTTATCCAATCTGCATAAATCTCGTATTGCGCAGATAGTAAAATTCCATCTCTTTGATCATTTACCAAAGCACCAACTCCTCTACAGTCAACTAGAATCTTACAACCAATTTCACCAATCGATGTTCTAACACCATGCTTAGTTTTTTCTTTAAAGCTTGTCTTAACCCTAATCTCAGCTCCAGATTGCTGAGCCTGCCGTGCTACTTGTTTGTCAAGTTCTCTCCTGTTAACTACAACAACTTCCTGTTTTTTTGAATTTATTTCAATGTGTTTTCCACTTGGCGAATAAATTAGAGCAGAATTAATCATAGAATCAAACGTTTTTTGTGTTGGTTCTATTCCCATGTCATTTAATGCTGATTTGCTTACCAAACCACCACAGTGATCAGGTGTTCCAACCTCAAATCCTTCCTCTAAAACCAAAACAGAATATCCTTTTTTTGCTATCTCCCTGGCCGACATTAGCCCAGAAATACTGCCCCCCGCAACTACTACATCATATTCTTCCATAAAGACTCAAAATGCACATTAATACAATTATGTTTCGAATAAATTGCAAAGTTTTTCATAATGCAGAGTTTTTGTATGTATATGGCAATAAAACAGGTTATTGTAGTAAGAACTGATCTCGATATGGGAAAAGGAAAGATTGCTGCCCAAGTTGGTCATGCGTGTGTATTGGGAGCGGAGCATGTTAGAAAATCTAATCCTGAATGGTTCTCAGTGTGGTGGGCAGGACAAGAAAAAATCGTGCTAAAAGTTGCAAATCTAAAAGAACTTGAGCAGGTAAAACAAGATGCAATTGAATTTGATGTACCTTGGTCTGAGGTAACTGATGCAGGTCACACACAGATTGCTCCTGGAACAATAACGTGTATATCCATTGGTCCTGCACCTGAAGAAAAAATCGATAAGATCACTGGCGATTTAAAACTTTTATAATATTTTCATATCGATGGCAATCAGATATAACATGGCAGTTTAGAATTTTCACTGTGAAAACAAGAAAAAAAGGAATTCTCTTCTTTGCAGTTGTTGCTGGTATTATGTTAACTTCTGCAGTTACACTAGCGGTAAACCCTGCACAATGGATTGATGATTCTAGTGATTTTGATGAGATAACTGCAGAAGAATTAGATGCTTTTGATCTGGATGCCCTTGGTCTGGAACTTGGATATAGTGGTGATGAATTATCACAGTTTTGTTCTGCAAACGAACTAGCAGGGTCAAATGAATATGTGAAAGAATACAAAATACCCACTGCATGCACACAACCTCTTGCAATTACGGTAGATCATAATGGTATAGTGTGGTTTGCACAAACAAACACTGGTATGGTTGCAAAATTTGATCCTCTAACAGAGACATTTACTGAATATGACAACTCAGTATGGGAAAATGTCGAAAAAATATTCATTGCA
>JACNGK010000102.1:0-6842 GCA_014384145.1 Nitrososphaerota archaeon | reverse complement strand
GTGAATTTACCTTTATGGTTTTATTATCTGTAAAAGTTGACGTGACTGTTACCCTTTTGTCTATTGCAGCAAGAATTGCTTTAGTTCCATGAACAACAAAATGTTCTCCAAACAGAATTATTTTTCCCGGTGCTGATGCTATTGATTTCAATATTTTGGTTTAAGGTATTGCTCTATAATTCTTCTTCCACTTCAGCAGTCTTGGTTTCAAAGTCTTCAATTTCATATTTCATTGTTTCTGAATCTTGAAGAATTTCACGAGCTAATAACCAATAAATTGTTGCTAGTGATTTTCTTCCTCTATTATTAGCAGGAATAACCAAGTCGAGTTTTGATGTCACATTATCAGTATTGGCAATTCCTATTATCGGAATTCCCGCATTTGTAGCTTCAGTAACAGCCTGAGCATCAACCTGCGGATCAGAGACTAGGATTAGTTTTGGTTCTGAATAATATGGCAGTGATGGATTTGTAAGGGTTCCAGGCATGAATCGTCCCAACATTTTTTCTGCACCAGTTAATTCACAGAACTTTTCAATTGGTTTGGTTGCATAAGATCTTCCGGAATATACAATTACTTTTTTAATGTCAAATTTTTTTATAAATCTAGCAGCAGTCTGAATTCTATCTAAAGTGATATCTAAATCAAGTAGGTAAAGACCCTCAGGGTTGGCTTGTGTAATATATGGAATCATGAACTTTGTTTTCACTTCAGTACCTACTCTAATTCCAGTTGTAAGAATTTTCTTTTTAATTTCTTCGTGCTCTACTTGTTGGCTCATTTGATTTTTAAACCTCAGCCATGCCTTGTATTAAATCATGCTCTGAAAGACGGATTAATTCGTTTAATTTTGCAACTCTCTCTCCTCCAACAACACCGACTTTTAACATCTTAGAATTAGTTCCTATTCCTATGTGAGAGATCTGTGAATCTATTGATTCCCCAGAACGATGTGACGTGATCAATTTAATGTCATTGTTATCTGCTACTTTGGCAAATTCTAACGCGTCATATAGACTTCCAGCCTGATTTACTTTTAAAATTGCAGCGTTGCACGATTTATTTTCAATTGCTTTTTTTAGTATGTCTTTATTTGTTACAGTTAGATCATCACCAGTTATCATAGTTTTAGGGAATTTTGAGACCAATTCAGACATATCATCAAATGCTTCTTCATGTACCGCATCTTCTGCATAAATTAATTTGTATTTTTCAATAATACTAGCAACAAATTCAATTTGTTCTTCCGGTTCATTATCAAATCCAGCTCTTTCGTATGCGTAAAGATGTTGTTGTTCGTTCCATTGGGTTGATGATGCAAAGTCAACTCCTAGCGATACCTCATTTCCTAAAGTATATCCCAAATTCTCACAAGCCATTGCACAAAGTTCTAATGCTTTTTCATTATCACATTTTGGAGCCCATCCACCTTCATCCCCTCTTCCATTTGTAAAACTGGGGTCGGTTTTTTCTATCACATTACGTAATTCTTTATGAACTTTGAAATTTGTTTCAATAGCATCCCTAATCGTTTTAGCACCAGGAGCAGAAATTAGAATTTCTTGTATATCTGGCGTTCCAGGTCCCGCATGCACCCCACCGCCTAGAATATTTCCTATCGGGATTGGGAATCTGTATTCATCTTGTTCTGAAATTAATTCGAACAATTGCTTTCCAACTGCTTTTGATGCTGATTCCATTGAAGCAATTGTAATTGCATAAGCTAGACCTCCACCAATCTTAGAATAGTTAGACGTTTGATCTATCGCCTTTAATGTTTCATCAATTGATTTCAGGTCACTTGACTCAAATTCAAGAAATTTCTTTGAATTTTCATTTAAAATACGGAGGCTTTCCTCTGGACCACCTTCCGGAAAGCTAACAGCTTCATATTTTCCAACACTTGCACCAGATGGCGCAGATGTTCTACCTAGGTATTGGTTGTCAGAAATAACGTCGACTTCTATAGTTTTGGTACCCCTACTATTATGAATTATCCTACCTTTAATTGACGTAATTTTAGCCAATCTATTCTAACTCTGATTGAATGTCTATATTCCTTTTGTACATAGCCTCATAAAACGGAAGCACTTGTTGTATTGTCTCTACTGTTGTTAACAACATTCTTCGACAGCAGTACCTTTTGATTCCTAACGAATCTAATACTTTTGCAGGTTCTTCACCAGACTTTACCTTATTCTGATACTCTTCAAATTTATCAGATACAAGATTACCACATGTAAAACATCTTACTGGTACTAGCACATTTTCAAAAAAGAGTTAAGGATTATAAAAACCCTGCACGGAAATTATTTGCGGGTGTCGCCCAGCCTGGCCAAAGGCGCTAGCTTGAGGGGCTAGTCTCTCAGGAGTTCGTGGGTTCAAATCCCATCGCCCGCATTTCTAAAAATTATAGTATTATTTTTTTGTCAAAGCTTTGACGAAATGATTTCTTCTAATCTCTTCAGTAATTACAGCCCTCGTTTCTTCTACAAGAATACGATTGACATCCAATTTTCTTCTTGTCTCCTTTACTATTTTATCATACATTGCAAATGGATAAAGAGCCTGATAGAGATTTTCCATAACATTAAAAATCATTTCAGCTTTCTTCAGTTGGTCATTTCTGATATTATCTAATACAAATCTTTTAAGCTCACCAATACAATCAAGCAATCCCAAAATGTATGATTCCTCTGAAACTTTTAGGGACTTTAGTGAAGGAATTTCTTTATTTTCTATAACTGCCAAAAATGAATGAGCCTCAACAAATTCTTGTTCAGGTGTGATAAGATATTTTTTAAAATTATTCTTTGCTTTTTGTTGATTCCTTTTCAAAATTATTTCTGCTTTCTTGATTTTCTGTTTTGCTAATCTGAGATCACCCTTATGAGCTGCTATGATTGAGTGACTGCAAAATATTACAACGTCTCTCGTATTTTTTATCAAAAATTCTCTTGATGCATTTGAAGCTTGTAGAGATTTTGAAATTCTTGGCAGCGATGATTTTACGTTCTTTAATGTCATGACTTGTTTTAAAAAAACTGGGATAAAGTCGTTTGCCAAAGGGCTTAATTGTCTTATTAATTTGGTTTAGACATGTGCATAACTGTCAAACAAATGATGCAGATTGAGGAAAATGGTCATCAGATGGGGTTTTTGAGAAAATTTATGATGGAAAATGCTGGTGCGGGAGCGACAAAAAGATTAGTCGAAAAATTTGGAGATGTTAAATCAAAAAACGTTCTAGTTTTTGCTGGACTTGGGAATAATGGTGGTGATGGTTTAGTAATTGCACGGCATTTAGCAGGATATGGATCAAGCGTAACTGTTTTTCTTTTGGGCGAGCCGGATAATATTAGATCAGAAGAATGTTCATGGAACTGGAACTTGTTAGAAAAAATGAAATCAATAAAATTACTTACTGGTGGAAATTTTGAGCTTCTTAACAATTTGGACAAGTTTGATATAATAATTGATGGGATTTTAGGAACAGGAATTTCAGGTGAAATAAGGGAGCCACAAGCATCTGCTATCACATTTATCAACAAATCAAATGCATTCAAACTAGCTGTTGATGTTCCTTCTGGTGTAGATCCAGATACTGGAGACAAAAATTTACCACATGTTACAGCTAACATAACAGTAACATTTCATAGAATGAAGGTTGGGATGCAAAAAAGAATAGATGTGTGCGGTGAAATTTTTGTTGAAAAAATTGGGATTCCTCCAGAGGCAGAGATTGGTGTTCTATGAAGGTGTATCAAATTCCAGTGGGTCCAATGCAGAATTTTTCATACATTGTTGAAGACGAATCTACACATGAAGCAATTGTGATTGATCCATCGTGGGATTTAGAAAAGTTAACTGAAATTATCAACGAACAAAATCTCAATCCAAAGTATATCATTAATACTCATTGGCATGATGACCATACCAGAGGAAATGAGAATTTGGCAAAAGAACTTAGTGTAAAGATTGTTCAGCATAATGCATCACAACTAAAAAACGACTTGACAGTTTCAGACGGGGATTCTATAAAATTTGGCTGTTCTGAACTTGCTGTATATCACACACCTGGACATTCTAAAGATAGCATCTGTCTTGTGGGTGATGGAAAAATTTTTTCTGGTGATACTTTGTTTGTAGGAAATTGTGGTCGGATTGATTTGCCAGGAGGAAGCGCAAAGGAACTTTATCACGGTTTGTTTGATGTTATTGCAAATCTTAGTGATGATTTGGTTTTGTATCCAGGTCATGATTATGGTTCATCTTCAACCTCTACTATTGGAAAGGAAAAACAAACTAATCCTGTAATGCAAAAGATGTCTGAGAATGAATTTGTTGAACGAATGGGTGGCTAATTATGTCTGATATCAAAATTCATTGCAATGAGGAAAAAGGACAAAAATTCATAAAAGATATTGAGCAGAAGCAGTTTCTTTTTTCATTTGTAATTTCCTATACAGAAACATGTGAAATTCCTGGAATTACAGTGGCTGGAGCTGATGCAGATTTCATCAAATTTACTCCAGCTGCAGACGCGGAATTTCTTCACTATGGATCCTGTAAAAGTATAGATATGATTCCGATGACACCGGATGGAAAACCAACACCAGCTCTTCTGACCAAGGCAGCTTTGGAATCAGCAAGCATCCCGCAAGTAATTATTAATGCTGGAAGCAAAATTTCTCCAAAACTCCCATATTTTCAAACCGATATCACTCCTGGTAAAAATATAGCCATAGAACCTGGGCTTGAACAGTCTAATGTCATGCACGCTATTGACTGTGGCAGGATACTTGGCAGAACATTAGCTTCATGCACTGATTGTCTTATAATTGGTGAAAGTATTCCTGCGGGAACTACTACTGCGCTTGCTGTTTTGAAAAGTTTGGGAGTAGATGCACATGTAAGTTCAAGCATGCCCAAAAATCCTCAATCATTAAAAAATGGAGTTGTTGAAAAAGCACTAAAGCGTTCTGATTCTAAAGAGCCATATGATGTGATAGCAAATGTCGGTGATCCAATGATACCGTTTGTAGCGGGCATGCTAAGTACTGCCTCTGAAATTACAAACGTAATTCTAGCAGGAGGTACTCAGATGGCTGCAGTTCTTGCTATAGCAAAATCAACAGGATATGATGAAAACAGAGTGGCAATAGGAACTACGTCTTACATAATTGATGACAAAGATGCGAACTTGTTGGATATGGTAAAATCAATTTCTGACATTCCCGTCTTATCTATAAACCCAAAATTGAAGAATTCAAAGTTTGACGGTTTGCGTGCTTATTCAAAAGGATTTGTAAAGGAGGGAGTTGGAGCTGGCGGAAGTATGATTGCTTCAATTCTCAAAACTGGTATAGATTCAAAAAAATTGTTAGAATTGATTAATAAAGAATATTCACGAATTACTACTTCACAGTAACAGACTTTGCTAGATTTCTTGGATAGTCAGGGTTGGTTTTCTTTTCTAATGCAGAGTAGTATGCCAATAGTTGGATTGGAATAATTTCAATTATTGGATATAATGATTCAGTAATTGGAGGAATCTCAACCCAATAATCATATACATCACTTTCCTTATCTGAAATTCCAATAATTTTTGCACCCCTTGCTTTAATTTCATTGGCACTGTTTAACGTGTCATTATATGTTGAATCATTTGGATTAATTATTATTACATAGACGTTTGAATCCATTAAAGCTAATGGTCCATGCTTTAGCTCTCCACCTGCTATACCTTCTGCATGAATGTATGAAAGTTCTTTTAGTTTTAGAGCAGCCTCTCTGGCAATTGGAAGATGAATTCCTCTTCCAAGAACATAGATGTCTGTTACATCCTTAAGATCCTTAGATATTTCTTTTATCTTTGATTGATTTGATAGAACCTGGGAAATTATTGATGAAACTTTTTCCCAGTCTGGATTAATGCAACCATTACACAGTTTATCAGTGATTTTGTATAGTATTGCAAGTTGTGACGTAAAGCTCTTTGTTGCAGCAACTCCAATTTCCGGTCCACAATTTAATCCCATTACTAACGATGATTCTTGTGAAAGTGATGAGTTTAGATTATTTACAATTGACAAAACATTTGCATTTGATTCTTTAGCAATTTTGACAGCTTCTAACACATCAGCGCTTTCTCCACTTTGTGAAATAGCAACGAGTGTTGAATCAGGTTCAATATCATCTGGCGAAAATGGCAATTCACTTGCGATTACAGTATTTATCTTAATTTTTGCAAATTTTGACATTAGATATTTTGCTATTTCAGCCGCATTGTAACTGGTTCCACTTCCAGTAATGTACAAATTTTTTGCTTGCTTGATACCGTCAACAAATTGTTGAATTTGATCGTTGTTACCTGCTTGTGATATTACATCAGGCTGTTCCGAAATCTCCTTTAGGGTAAAGTGCGCCCAATCTCCTTTGTAAACATCTGCAAATTCTTTTGAAACTTTTGTAATTTGATATTTGACAGACGAACCATCAAAACCATAAATGTGTATTCCAGCATCATTCAGAATTACAAAATCTTCATTATCTACGTAAATTGCATCATCTGTTTTTTCAATGAAACCCAATACATCACTAGACAAATAATAACCATTTTTTCCTACTCCTACAATTAGTGGTTCGTGAAATCGTGCACCAACAATAGTACCATCTTCAAAAATTACAACAAAAGAGTAGTGACCCTTGAGTTGTGAGACTGTTTTAATAATTGCCTGTTTTACATCTGGGGTTTCATCAAAATTTAGCTGAATCAAATTAGCGATAACTTCCGTGTCAGTCTCACTATGAAAATTAAAACCTTTTTCTTGTAAATTTG
>JACNGK010000098.1:0-6855 GCA_014384145.1 Nitrososphaerota archaeon | reverse complement strand
ACGGCGCAAGCAAAACTAAGGGCAGAGAGGCACAAAAAAACAACAGTGCGACAGAAAAAATTATTGCTGAAATAGTGCATACTAGCGTAGGTCCAAGAGGCATGGATAAGATGCTTGTTGGCTCGTTAAGCGATGTTACAATTACAAATGATGGGGCTACCATTCTAAAAGACATTGACGTTCAACACCCAGCGGCAAAAATGCTCGTTGAGATCGCAAAATCAACCGACAACGAAGTGGGTGATGGTACAACATCTGCGGTAGTTTTAGCAGGCGCACTTTTAGAACAAGCTGAATCACTTTTGTTGCAGGAAGTTCATCCTACGGTAATTGTTGATGGCTATAGAAAAGCAGCAAACAAAGCAAAAGAATACATCAAAGAAATTGCTGAGCAGGTTACTGCTGACAACAAATCAACCCTACTAAAGATCGCAAAGACATCCATGCAAACAAAATTGGTAAGGAAAAATTCTGATCAACTTGCTGATATGGTTGTGCAGTCTGTACTGGCTGTTGCTGAAAAAAATGACAGTAATTACACCGTGGATATAGATGACATTAAAGTGGAAAAGAAATCAGGTGGGTCAATTGCAGAATCTTCAATTTTACAGGGAATTATTCTTGATAAGGAAGTAGTTCATTCAGGAATGCCAAAAAAAATAACCGGTGCTAAAATCGCTCTTATTAATACTGCATTAGAAATCAGTAAGCCAGAAACCGACGCTAAGATAAACATCTCAAATCCACAACAAATGAAATCATTCTTAGATGAAGAAAGTAAGATGCTCGAAAAAATGGTTGACAAGGTCGTTGGCTCTGGCGCCTCAGTCGTCTTTTGTCAAAAAGGAATTGATGATATGTCTCAACATTATTTATCCAAGGCAGGCATACTTGCTGTCAGAAGAGTAAAGGAAAGTGATTTAACAAAACTAGCAAAAGCTACTGGTGGAAGAATCATAACAAATCTAGACGATTTATTTGAAAAGGATTTGGGTGCTGCTGGTTTAGTTGAGGAAAGAAAAATTGAAGAGGACAGATGGGTCTTTGTCGAGGACTGTAAGCATCCAAAATCTGTGACTCTTTTACTGAGAGCAGGCTCGCAAAGAGTTGTAGATGAGGCTGAAAGATCAGTCCATGATGCCATCATGGTAGTAAAAGACGTTATGGAATTTCCATCAGTTGTAGCTGGTGGTGGAGCGCCCGAAACATTTGCTGCAACTAAGATTAGAAGCTGGGCAAAATCACTTGAAGGTCGTGAGCAACTTGCAGCAGAAAAATTTGCAGAGGCTCTGGAGGCCATTCCGCTCGCACTTAGCGAAAATGCAGGAATGGATCCAATTGACACACTTGCTTCACTTCGATCAAAACAGCTGAATGGTAACAAATGGACAGGCATTGATGTAATGAAAGGAAAAGTAGTAGATATGAAGTCAAGCGATATTATTGAACCTCTTGCAGTTAAACACCAAATTATCTCAGCTGCTGCTGAGGCAGCATGTATGATTTTACGTATTGATGATGTTATCGCGACTGCAAAGTCAGCAGGCCCGCCACCTGGCGCAGAAGGTGGAATGCCACCCGGAATGGGCGGAATGGGCGGAATGGGCGGAATGCCACCCGGAATGGGCGGAATGATGTAGATTCTATTATTTTATGAAAATTATTACAAAACTTTAGCAATCTATTTTTTAATGGTTAATATACAAATGATATCTGCAATGAGAGATTAAGATGACTAAATGGAAACGTTTGAGAAAACTAAGGGAAAAAAAAAGATTTGATGCAGAAGTACTAAGACCCAAAGCTGAAGTAACGGCAGAACTAACTGAACCAGAAATAAAACTAACTGAACGTACTAGTTTGGACGATCCCCCAAAAATAAAAAAATCTGAACCAAAACCAGATTCTAAGCTAACTACAATTCTTGCTCAAATTCCTCGATATGCTTACTTACTGGCAATTTTTGCGTTACTTGCAGGCGTTTTTTTCCCGCTAATAACACACGGAGTACCTTACGATCATGTTATCCAAGGCACAGCGACATTGTTTCTTGGACTATCTGGTGGCATACTATTATTCAAAGCCATAACATCAGATAATAGGAGAGGAATTTTAATCGCCATAGGCTTTGCATTAATTGCCATCTGCTTAGTATTGATTTATCATATACAAGAGTCGTTTAGTTCTTTGTACTTTTGATTTATACATCAAAATATAGATAAAACTCGTGAGGATGAGGCCTGATAGAAATCTCGCGCTGATCCTTTCTCTCCAACTCAATAATTCTGTCAACTACATGATCTGTAAAAATTGGATTTAGAAAACTTCTATCGCTTTCAAGTGCGTCTAAAGCTACGCCCAAGTTGGCAGGCAAAACACCAATACCTCTCTTTTTTCTCTCTGTTCTAGACATTTTGTAGATGTCTTCATGAATTGGATCTCCGGGGTCTGTTTTCTTTTTTATCCCATCAAGACCTGCAGACAAAACCGCAGAAAATACAAGATATGGATTTGATGATGGATCAGGAACTCTATATTCCAGTCTTTTCAAATGAGAATATTTTTCTCCTTTAAAGTGACCTGGAATTCTTATCGTCGCAGATCTGTTGGCGGTACTCCATGCGATGTAAACTGGAGCTTCATATCCTGGCACGAGTCTGTGATATGAGTTAGTTGTTGGATTTGTAATAGCAGCCAATGCCTTAGCATGCTCCATAACTCCACCACAAAAGTAGCGCCCCATCTGACTTAATTCAACGGGATCATCTTTGTCATAGAATGCATTTTTTCCAGCCTTCCAAAGGCTGACATTAGTATGCATTCCTGAACCTGAATCCATGGAGATTGGCTTGGGCATCATTGTAGCAATTTTTTTGTGTTGTTTTGCTATGTTTCGTACAACATACTTGTAAGACTGTGCACTGTCTGCAGCATTCGTCATTTTATCATAATTGATATCAATCTCACACTGTCCTGCAGTAGCTACTTCATGATGATGGTTATCACATAAAATTCCAAAATTCTCGTTTAACACCTCGACACAATCATTTCTGTACTCAGTTAATGTGTCTGATGGTGTACTGGGATAGTAGCCTTCTTGCAGTCCCATTGGATATCCAGTTCCTTCTTGGCTCCATGGAGCTTCTTCTGATTCAATAGAGTATGACTGACCCTTGTAGGGAGTTAATACATCCCAATGAATTTTATCAAAAACAAAGAATTCTACTTCTGGTCCCCAATAACTATCATCAAATCCTTGTGTCTTCAAATATTCCTCAGCTTTTTGGCATATACCCCTAGGGTCAGTATCTAGTCTACCTCTGCCAGCACCACGATAAATATCACACAGCATTCTTGCAGATTTTAGGTCACCAATCCATGGAATTATTGCATATGAATTGGGATCAGGCTTTAGTATTAGATCAGAGTCATCGATACTGGTAAATCCAACAATTGAAGATCCATCAAGTTTTGGAAGACCATCTTCCATTTGGTCAGACGTAAATGTATTGGCTGATATTGTAGTATGATGGAAACGACCAGGCAAACTAGTAAATTGCAGATCGATAAATCTTATTTTTTCCTGTTTAATTTTAGCAAAGATGTCATCAGCAGAATATTCAATTCTAGTTGGTTTACCACCAATGACTTTATATGGCAATTTCTTTTCTTCAACAGAACAAAAATAACCCCGTGATTTAAGGATTATTAGATGCGTTTCAATGGCAGAACAAAATAAAATCAACATAAACTATCTCCACACACTTGCCTTACAGGAATCTGAAACCGATACAATACAAAAAATCGATTCAAATCTTTACAATTCAATTTCAGATTTAATTAAAAATTTGAAAAGCGAGGGTTATGATGGTGTTAAGGAAAAAATTAATCAAGCCATGATAAAGATGATATCTGATACAACGTCAGTGCTTCTGAAGTTAAGGCTAGAAAAAGCCACCTTAGAAAATTCGAACCAATCAGTCTTACTTGATGAAGAAAAATACATCCTTGACTCTAAGAAGGAAATGTTAGAGAGAAAAGAAGTAATACTCTCTGGAATCTTAAACGGAAAACCACACAGTTTAGATGATCAATAGGAAAACAGGTATCTGTAATGTCGCATCCAGGCTCGGTTGATATCGTCGATTTTGTTTTATTGACAATTTATCCAGTGGGGGGATTATTTATCATTGAAATTTTAAGCAGAATTATTAGTAAAACAGGCAAACCAGTTCCTTCATGGCTTAAACTGTCAATACAGGGTATAACCATGGTTGGGTTTGCCGTGGCTTATACTGTTTTTTTACCATTTTTCGTAAACCAAGACACTCATACTGCTGAACCACACACTATCACAGCATTTTGTCTGCTTGCACTTGCAGTTGCCTTGTTTTATCAGGCAAGACGCGCAAAAATTAATCCAGAAAAGTCTCTTTACTAATTATTAACCAAATCTGCCCAGCATTCTTCGGAACCTGCTCTTTTTCCCCGTTCCGCCATCACGAATAATTTTTCTTTTTTCACCAAATCTTTTTGCTCTGAGTTGAGTAAGCTTCACACACCTATGGTCTTCTGGCAGTCTGTGTTCTGAGCAAAACGGATCTTTACAGTAATTACACTCAAAAGGCATGTCTGTCATATCCCCACAATAGGCGCACTTTTCTTCCAGCATGATTATACTTTTGGTTTTTTCCTAATAAATTAGATGTGATATTCCAAAACCCCAAAAATTCTTGAGCCGTCAGCCATTTCTTAGTATGTCTGTAACATCTATGAAGTCATAAGAACCATCTCTTGAAAAAAATATTTTGTCATCTAAAATTTCAAAATCAGTTTCAAAATAATAATTAAATAACACACGAAATACATTGACCAAGGTCATATCTTCGTAGAAAATATCTGTCTTATTGGATGGCAAGTAAACAAACATAATATTGTTCATCCTCTCTTTGATCATTTCATTAGTAGGACTATCCCAATTTGCTAAATTTCCGTCAAAAAGAAATGCAGTACCGTGATCAGATGTAATTATTATTACTGGTGGGTTTTCTGAGTTCAGCAGCTGATCTACCACCTGCGTCATTTTTTTATTAACAAATTTAAGCTGCTCCAAATGCGCGTTCCTACTATTATTATCCTTAATTTCTAGACTCAAATCAAGGTTATCTACTGAACGAATTCCACCATCTGCATCAAAGATAAACGGTGGATGAGGTAACATCATATGCGCAAATACAAAAATGGGTTTGTCAGAGCGATTTTGAACTTTTGATAATTCATCAAAGACACAAAGCTTTAATTCAATATGACTAGATTCAAAAATTTTTACATAGACTGGGTTAAGGGCACTGGCTTTAACTAACATGATCAGAAAGTTGGAATTAAATAATTGATTGTCTCCACATAGTTGTAATTCTGCAGCTTTAACATCTCTCGTCATGCCCCATCCTGAATCAAAACTAGCTATCGCATAACCCTGAGATTTTAAAAAATTCATTACTCTGTTGTTATCAGCAATTTCATACGGTATTGTTTGATCTCGTGAATCTCCAATTTGTTCGGTTAAATAATTAAGATATTTCATATTCAGAACAGATGGTATTGATATGAATGATTGAGCATAATTAGAATAACTTTCCTTTTGTACAAAGAATCCACGCTCTGACAAACCATCAATGAATTCACTATTATCGTAATTACTTGTAGTTTTAAGGCTGGCAGCTCCAGGATAAGCATCTAAAATTATAAAGAAAATATCCGGTAATTCTTTTTCATTTTTAATATATTCTAATCCCACGGAAGACTCGTCTTCAAAATTTATCGAAAAGCTATTTTCCAGACTATATGCTCCAATGTTTACTAAAGTTATTATTACTATAGTTAATGAGGCTACATTTGTTACCGTATTTGCAACATTTAATCTCTTGTTGGTTTTTATTAAATAGAATACCCCCGTGATAAAAACAGCAAGAAAAGGAATGACAAGATATCTATGTTTCCCTACGTCAAAACCATTAATTGTCAGATCATCCATCATGAGATAACTGTAGCCATAAGAAAAACAAATAACTAGAATAAGCGAAGTAATTAATGCAGATTTTACACTGTCTTTTAAAATTAATTTTAATACAAACCAAAGTGGTATAATTATACCAATTATAATGGCTAAAGGCAGAAGTGTCTCAGAAAATGATACAAAGTGAATGTTGTTAAGATATAACATTATGACGGGGAAAATTGCAAAAAGAATTGGATGAATAATAATTTTAGATTTCATGTCTCTCATAGTAAATCATGGTTTAAAAAAATCTTATAGTTTAACTTTGTGCGTTATTTGTAAAATTGAGCGAAATTTCTAGTTATTACAAACTGGATGATTTTTGCAGTCTAATATTGCATCGTCTAATATAGCTCCATCAAATACTGCACCAGCTAAATTCGCATTTTGAAAATTTGAGCCTGTAAGATCCGCATTTGAGAAGTTTGCATTGGCTAAATTCGCATTTTGAAAAGTTGAGCCTGTAAGATCCGCATTTGAGAAGTTTGCATTGGCAAGATTTGCATCTACCAAAATACTGAATGAGAGGATAGCGTTAGAAAAATTCACATTTTGAAGATTGGAGTCAGCAAAGTTATTAATAAAAATAAAGGCTATCTTCAGATCATTTCCATCAACATACTTGTCTAAAACAAGTCTGTTGGGATTGAATGGATGATATTCTGCAAATGCTTCGTTATAGAATCCCAACCGCACTTCATTTATCAAATGTGCATCGCCAGGAAACCAAACTTCAAACTTATCATAATAATCAAAGTTAATGCCTTCAAAATTTGAATTTGATAAATCAGAGCTTA
>JACNGK010000096.1:0-6864 GCA_014384145.1 Nitrososphaerota archaeon | reverse complement strand
CAACGTGATGATGTGTAAACACACGATCACCAACACTGAAATTTGAAATTTTTGACCCCACCTGTGTTATTATTCCTGCTGGTTCATGTCCAAGTCTCATGGATGGCTGTCCATATTTTCCGAACACTTTTTCCACGTCAGAACCACAAATTCCACAAGCACGCATTTGAACAAGCATGTCACCCGGACCTATGGGTGGGTTTTCTATATTTTTAATTTCAATGTTAGAATTACTTTTTACCACTGCTGCTTTCATTGGCATATTTCATCAATAATTCTATGTAAAGTATGGCATTTCTATACTAGAAAATCTATCTAGTTAGATTCAAAAGATAGTGTGTTTCTACATCAATATGGCAGAACCATCATTCTGGCCTTACGGTTTAGGAATTGCTGTGGTCATCGCATTAGCTGTTATCATTCCACTTCTTCGCAGAAGGAGAAAATCTGGATCTAATTAACAATGCTTGATACAAATGGTGATCCTATTGGCATGGTATTGCTAGTAGCATGTCTAGTTGGTGTAATTGTATCTGTGGTAGGGATAAGAATGTACATACTTTTCAAGAAATAGCCTTTATCAAAACCCGCAAACAACTTTAAGGAATTACAAATCAAGCAAAATGTAGAAAATGGCAGGAATTGGTACATTTATCATGATTGGGGTAGTCGTAGGTTCAATTTGTATTTCATTGTCTTTGTTTTTGGATGAACGACTAATTGATATAACTGAGGAATCGGGCGACTCGGTAACAGTAAACAACGTGGAATTTAATATAAGATATATTGGAAATTATGAAAGCTTAGAAAAAACGGAAGAGTATAAGGAATTAGAAAAAACACAGGTGGTAAAGGGACTGGCAACAAGCGAAATAGCAGAAGGGGTTTATTTCCAAATTCAAATTACCGCACATAATATTGGTACTGAAACTGTAAGGTTTACCGGTGGGCAGTTTTACCTATTTGACATTAACCAAGAAAAATATGATGCGATTTTTATTGGATATGCTGGTTCGGACATAATAGAAGAATTATCAAGGGTAGATCTTTTACCGGGCAGTTCTGTTACTGTTACAACACAATTTGATATTCCGTATGATGAAGAAATGAAATACACTGTTGGAATTCTTCCAGATAGATTTGGTCTTCAAGAGTCTGAAGAAAGAGGTTTTGTTTGTATAAAAAACTGTTAATGAAATAACTTTTCTATGGCATTATAATTCAGAAAGCAAACCACCGATAAAAGACTCGTACTCATCATCTGAAAACGTAGTTACTTCTACCTGATTCTTAGACTTGGCCAACGGAAAGAAGTCTAAATGGTAGCATTCATTGTTAAAATAATATCCGGGGCATGAACAAAAATCCAAATCTGGATCAAACCAATACTCCTTATCCATTCCCACAACTGTCCAAATCTTCCTATTACTTGGTTCAAAAAGATGTAGTTTGATACGTTTTTCAGATAGGAGTGAATCTATTTTTTTAAACTGTAAATCCATAAGAATTTAATTAAATCGGATAATTATATTTTTAATGGTTCAAACTAAAATCATTCCCAGATACCCTGCACTCATGATTGAGGGGACTACAAAAAGTTTAGTTATTACGGATTTGCATTTAGGTTTTGAAAATAATCTATCATTAAACAATGTATTCTTAGGAAAAAACAAAACTGTTGCTGAAATTACTAAGGAAATTGAAAAGATTGTAAAGAAAACAAAACCTGATTCATTAGTTCTGCTTGGTGATATAAAATCCGGAATCAAATCGATAACAAAAACAGAATGGGAGACTGTGCCCAGTTTTTTTGAAAATATTACTAAATTAATTGATACAATTCTGGTTCCAGGAAACCATGATGCAAATATAGAAAAACTGATCCCAAATGGAATAACACTTGCTAGTTCAAAGGGAATTATTATTGATGATATTCTTTTAACCCATGGGCATACAATGCCGTCAGAAAATTTTTCCCAGGTAAATACAATTGTGATGGGTCATATTCATCCTGTTTTTTTCCAGAAAGAGTCACTCATTAATGGTGAACGAGTATGGATATCAATCAAGTGTAAGAAGCAGAAGATATTTCATTCAAAATCAGGGGAATTAGAAGTAATAATTTTACCGTCATTTAACAGGTACTTTTACGCAACACAAAAAAAATTCTATAAAAAATCAATTTCACCCATAATAGAAAAAATGGATGTAATACAAGCAAAAATTGTAACACTTGATGGTACAATAATTGGTAATGAACAACAACTATCTTCTGTGATCTAACCAGTGTCTTTATACGATCCTAATGGTTCTTTTGAAGTTTCATTTTTTTGTAACCATTCTAAGGTTTTAACAAACGATTCCGCTAATTCAATAGTTGAAAGAACGGGAATGCCTAACTCTAATGACTTTCTTCGTATTTGATATTCATCATAAAGCATTCCTACATATTTTTCCAAAGTTGATGTGCTTGGAACGTTTATAATAAAATCAATTTTTTTCTCATGTAGCAAATCAGCAATATTTGGTTTCCTTTCTGGCTCACTAATTTTATGAACAACTGTAACATCTCCAAGTTTTTCCGCAAAAAATTCCGCCGTTGTTTCAGTTGCAAAAATTTTGTAGCCTAAATTTTTTAGTAGTGCAGATGTCTGAAGTAACTTTTCCCGATTTTCCACACCTCCTATTGTAACTAATGCTGACCCAGTTTTTGGAAGATTGTAACCTACTGATGTCAATCCTTTTGATAATGCATCATAGAAACTACTTCCAAAACATGCTGCTTCGCCTGTTGACTGCATTTCAACCCCTAATACAATATCTGCGCCTTCAAGCTGCATGAAAGAAAATTGTGGAACCTTTATTCCATGTATACCAGTATTTGCCCACACATCCTGTGGTATGCTGGAAATCTTTTTACCCAGAATTGCTTGTGCAGCCAAATTAATCATATTTATCTTAACAAATTTAGAAACAAATGGCATAGAACGTGACGCGCGTATATTTAGTTCTATAACATATGCTTGCTCATTTTTTACTAAAAATTGCAAGTTAAATGGTCCCTTAATGTGGAACTCTCTCGCAATTTTGTTTGTGGAATCAGTAATATTTTCAATAATCTTATTGCTTAATCTCCAAGGTGGTATACACATCATCGCGTCTCCAGAATGAACACCTGCACTGTCTATGTGTTCGACTATTGCACCAATTGCTACGTTCTCTCCATCGCAAACTCCATCCACATCAACTTCTAATGCATCAAGCATGAACTTTGTAATCACAACTGGATGATCAGGTGATACTATTGTTGCCTCGTTAACAAATTTCTTAAGTTCAGTTTGTGACCAGACTACTTTCATTGCTGCACCGCTAAGTACGTATGATGGTCTTACTAATACTGGATAACCAACTTCCAATGCAAAGTTCTTGGCATCAACAATACTCGTGAATGCTTGCCAAGATGGCTGTCCTATATGGAGCCTATCCAAAACTTGGCTAAACTTTGAACGGTTTTCAGCCCTATCCACATCTTCAGCGTTTGTTCCAATAAGTGTAATTCCACTGTCAGCTAATTTGGGTGTTAGATTATTTGCTGTTTGACCACCAACAGATGTAACAATTCCATTTGGTCGTTCAAATTCTGATATATCCAAAATCCGCTCAAGTGTAAGCTCTTCAAAATAAAGTCTATTGCATATATCATAATCAGTTGATACAGTTTCAGGGTTACAATTTACCACGACAACATTTTTTTGCCCACCATCTTGAAGACCCCAAACCATATTCACAGTTCCCCAATCAAATTCTACACTGCTACCTATTCGGTAAGGTCCGGCACCAAGAACAATAACCCCAATATCGTTTTTCGTAATTGAGATATCATTTTCTGTTCCGCCATATGTTAGATAAAGATAGTTAGTTTCAGCTGGCCATTCCGCTGCTAATGTATCAATCTGTTTAACTATAGGTATAATACCAAGATCTTTTCTAATTTTTCTTATTTCTAATCCATCTTTCTTAACAGCTCTGCCAATCTGATTATCGGAGAATCCAAATTTCTTTGCATCAGATAATAGTTTATGATCCAGTGTTGACGATTTTAACCTTCTCTCTACTTCAACAATATTATTAATTTTCTTTAAGAACCACGGATCAATTGCTGATAACTGATAAATTTTTTCAATCGATACTCCCTTATGAAGCGCGGCTACAACATAGTATAATATATTATCATCAGGTGTTTGAAGACGTTCCTCAATTTGTTCATCATCAAACGATTTACCGTTTTGGCGGTTTAAGACAAGCCCATCCTTTCCGATGTCAAGCATCCTAATTGATTTTTGTATAACCTCTTCGAATTTTCTGCCTATTGCCATTACTTCGCCCACAGATTTCATAGTAGGTCCTAGATTTCTATTAGCAAGTTCAAATTTTGTAAAATCCCATCTTGGATGCTTACATACTATGTAATCCAATGCTGGTTCAAAACATGCAGTAGTCTTTTTCGTAATAGTGTTAACTAATTCTGGTAATGAATAACCAAGTCCTATCTTTGCAGACATGTATGCTAATGGATACCCAGTAGCCTTACTTGCTAATGCAGAAGAACGTGAAAGCCGAGGATTAATCTCAATAGCTGCATATGTATCGGAATACTGGTCTAATGCATATTGAATATTGCATTCTCCTACAATTCCTACATGTTTTGTTGCTCGTAGTGCTGCAGATCTTAACATATGGTATTCATGATTATCTATTGTTTGAGATGGTGCAACAACTATGTTATCACCAGTATGAACCCTCATAGAAAGTACATTTTCCATATTACATACTATCACATTATTTTTTGAGTAATCTTGCATAACTTCATACTCGATTTGCTTCCAATCACCAACATATTCTTCAATTAATATTTGCCCAACAAGGCTTGCCGCTATACCACGACCTGCAATTTCATGCAATTCTATCTCATTATGTGCAACACCGCCACCCTTTCCTCCAAGTGTATATGCAACCTTAACAATTACAGGATATCCTAATTCATTTGCAACATTTTTTGCCTCATCAAATGTATGAACTGTTTTACTTTTCAAAACTGGTACATTGCATTTAACCATAGCATCCTTGAACTTCTGCCTATCTTCTGTTTCCATAATTCCTGGAACTTGTGTGCCCAAAACTGAAATGCCGTATTTTTTTAAAATTCCAGATTCGTCTATTTTTACACCACAGTTTAGTGCAGTCTGACCGCCATAGCTTAGCATGATACCATCCGGTCTTTCTTTTTCAATAATTGATTCTACATATTCTGGAGTAATTGGCAAAAGGTACACTTGATCAGCAAACCTAGTATCGGTTTGAATTGTTGCAATGTTTGGATTGATTAGAATACTCTTGAGTCCATCCTCGTGGATTGCTTTGAGGCATTGGCTTCCGGAGTAGTCGAATTCGCCCGCTTCTCCGATTTTAATAGCCCCACTACCTAGAACAAGAATTTTTTCTAACCTCTCATGTTTTACCAGCTTTTCCCTCCTCCATGATATTCTTCAGCTCATCAAAAACGAATTTACAATCATAAGGTCCTGGTGATGCCTCCGGATGAAATTGAACAGCAATACATTTTTTGTTTTGATGTTTAATACCTTCTACAGTTTTATCATCAACATTAGAAAACCATAAATCAAATTCAGTGTCACCCAATGAATCTGGATTTATGCAGTAGCCATGGTTTTGGCTAGTAACATAAACTTGATTATTGTCTAGATTTACACAGGGTTTGTTTTGTCCTCTATGTCCATACTTTAGTTTGTATGTTTGAGCACCACCTGCTGCTGCCAAAATTTGTGCGCCAAGACAAATTCCTAATGTTGGAATATTTTTTTGGATTAATGATTTAGCGGTAGAAATAGTCTCCGGGCAATTCTCAGGGTCGCCTGGACCATTACTTATCACAACACCTTTTGGTTTATGTTTTAGAATTTCTTCAATACTTGTATTCCATGGAACTTTCACAGTGTTGTATCCTATATCATGGATATTTCGTATTATGGCATTCTTTGTGCCAGTATCAATTATAACTACATTTTCTGATTCATTTCCAAATTTCTCTACTTTTTTAGTTGATACTGAATCCATGAATTTTTCACTATTGTAATTTGGCGCAGATTTTAGCTTGTTTTTAAGATCATTTTCATCTATTTCATTATCAGAAACAGCTAGAGCGCTCATCATAACTCCTGATTCCCTTAATTTTTTAGTTAATTCTCTAGTATCAATGCCTGAAATTCCTTGAATTTTTTCCTTGTATAGCCACTCATCAAGAGTCATAGTAAGATTCCAATGACTTGCGGTTAGGGATAGTTCATGAACCACTAGACCACGGGCCTGAATTTTATCTGATTCAAAAAACTTGGGTAATCCATCCATTTCGAGTGTAGGATCAGGAACTCCATAATTTCCTACCAATGGGTAAGTTAGCGTGATAATTTGACCGGAATAAGAGGGATCTGTGAGTGTTTCAGTATACCCAACCATTCCTGTATTAAATACGATTTCGCCAAAAGTTAATCCAGAGTAACCAAATCCCATTCCATCAAAAACAGAGCCATCACTTAAGATCAGTTTTCCAAACTTGTTTGCGTGTTTGGATTCTTTTATGGTTATTGTAACCCTCGAAAAGTGATCTAAAAAAGGAATTTAAGTTTTTGCAAAAAATGATCTAAGTGAGATTTTTGGTGGATTTTATGATTATAATGCTTTGAATTGCTCACTCCATTTGTAATATGCTCTTATCATATCCATGGAAACACTAGGTTTTCTCCTTAGTATTGTATCTCTAAAATCCTTCATTGTTATATCACGTGG
>JACNGK010000064.1:0-6937 GCA_014384145.1 Nitrososphaerota archaeon | reverse complement strand
TTGTTGGTTTTTTAATTTTGTTTAGACGAAACCAGATAGTAGCCCAACTACAACCTACTACATGTGGCAATAAATCAAAAGCTGATTGTATCTCAAAGCGCTCGTCGTCTATCATGAACTATCGCTAATTATTTTTGCACCTGACTTTGCCAAATATGTAACGATAAAATCAGCTCCAGCACGTTTGATAGAAGATAGAATCTCGTTTGTTATTTGATCTTCATTAATCCATCCCTGATTGGCAGCAGCCTTCACCATGGCATATTCACCAGATACGCTGTATGCCGAAACTGGAATATTGAATCTTTTCTTGGCTTCTGCAATCAAGTCAAGATAAGATAGTGCAGGTTTTATCATCACTATGTCTACACCCTCTTCAACATCTGCTTCAACTTCTCTCATGGCTTCACGTGGATTTGTAAATGGAACTTGGTATGTTTTCCTGTCACCAAACTGTGGTGCACATTCTGCAGCATCTCTAAATGGTGAATAAAATGACGAGCTATGTTTTGCCGAATGGGACATTATGATCACGTCCTTGAAATCAGCATCATCCAATCCCTTTCTTATAGCAGAAACTTGGCCATCCATCATTGCAGACGGAGAAACTACATCTACACCAACCTTTGCCTGGCTAACAGCAATCTTGGTTAACGTTTCAATACTGAGATCATTGTCTATCTTTTTTTCATTAATTATTCCGCAATGACCTGAATTGGTATACTGACACAAGCAAACATCAGCCATTATAGAAATTTTATCACCAAAATTATTTTTTATTTCAGAAATTGCCTTCTGTACAATGCCGTCATCAGCAAACGCAGATGTTCCCTTTTCATCCTTTTGCGAAGGAATGCCGAACAACATCACTGCTGGAATTTTTAAATCAGAAATGTTTTGCACTTCATTTGAAACTTCTGACAAAGGCAGTCTCATAATGTCTGGCATTGAATCAACAGATTTCTTTTCTTTCAGCCCTTCTTCCACAAAAATTGGACAGACCAAATCATTTGTAGATAATCTAACTTCCTGTACCAGGTTTCTTATATTTTCATTAACTCTCAGTCGTCTCAATCTTTTTGAGGGGAATGTAGTCATGCCAAAAATCAAACAACATACAATATAATCTTAGGTTAGAGTTTTGTTATTCCTTTTTCTTATAGACGAATAATTTACTTGCAATATCCAGCAAGTCAGGATTTCCCTGCTCAGAGGCTTTTCTTAAATTATTCATGGGTGTAGAAACAATGCTTTCTACAACAGCCTTTGTCAAGTCATCAATGATTCTTATTCTTTCTTCGTCAGTTTCCCCTAACATTTGAAGTGCCTTTTGTAGTTCCTTTATTCTCAGAGAATCTGCATTGGTAAAGACATCCTTAACCAGCGGTTCTGCATCAAGTCGTTTCATTGTCGCTTCAATAATTGGAACTTCTTCACTAATTATATTTTCCACTGTAGAAACTTTATCTTTCCTTTTTTTCATGTTCTTATCCACCATTTCGGCAATCTGATCAATGTTCATTAGTTTAATTCCAGGAATAGTCGCAACTTTTTCATCTACCGTTCTAGGGTTTGACAAATCAAGTATCATTGTTCCAGATTTATCTTTCATAGCATCCTTCATTTTTTCAAATGTAACTAGGAAATATGGCGCTGTTGTGGCAACAAAGATAATTTCATAATCGCTGAATCCTGTTAGTACATCTTCAAATTTTACCGGTTTTCCACCCAACGTTTGAGAAAATCCAACGGATCTTTCTAGAGTTCTGCTAGTAACATTGAATGCATAACCCCTTTTCTTTAGGGATTTGGCAACCATCGTTGCAGCTTCCCCTGTGCCAATAAGCAACACATGTTTTGATTTAATGTCATCAATATTTTCCTCCGCAAGTTTGACAGCCATGGAACCAAGTGATATTCCACCCTTACCTATTCCAGTAGAATTTCTGATACGGGTTCCAATCCTGATAGACCTTTCAAATAATTTATTCAGTCTTTTGCCTGATGCATCAACCTTTCTTGCAGCTGAAATTGATTCTTTAATTTGGCCAAGAATTTGTTCTTCCCCAACAACCAATGATTCCAGACCTGATGTAAGTTTTAACAGATGTTCATATGCGTCCCTATTCTCACATACTTCGAGTGTGTCTCTAAACGCATTATCCTCTAGTCCAGTAAGTGATGCCCATGTGTTTTTGATTTCATCAACGTTGTGATTATCTGATGTGGCAAAGAGTTCAATCCTGTTACATGTTTGAATTATTACACATTCTGAAACGCTAGAATTTTTTTTGAAAGTTAAACATGCATTGGGCATATCCTTGAAGGCAAATTTCTCTAAAACATGAATTGGTGATTTCCTAAAAGTTACTCGAGCGTTGATGATATTTTGTTTCATGTTAATTCCCTCAGCATTTTTTTTACTCGTCCCTGTGCCATTTTGTATTTTCCTTCTTTTAATAATCCTTTTACACGCTTGTCATTCATTATTCCGTACAGGAATTTTTTGCGATCTAACTGTGTTGAGAGCACTTGTTTTGCCTCAATTCTTGCAAATTTTTGCAGTTTGATTTGATAGATATCCTCGCGTGAAATATTTTTCTTCAAGAATGATTCTACCTTTAGTTTGATCTTTCTTGCCATGGCAGGACTGCTTCCACCTGTTGATATTCCAACCTGCACTGTATCTACTATGTTGATTACTGAAGGATGGGAAAAGTCGCTAATCTCAGGATCATCTGACGCATAGGCATAGGATTTCATTTTCCTAGCCTTCTCAACAATTTTTCTGTTCAGCGCCTTGTCGGTGGTAGTAGCCATGACCAGATATGGTTTGTATTTTGAAAGAAAGCTTGCGTCATTTAGTTTGATTTTTTTAAATTTGATTTTTCCTTGCTTAGTGTATTTCTCAATTTGAGGATTTGAATTACTGCTTAACACAAGAATTTCACAGTCCTGCGTCAAGAGAGAGCTCACTTTCTTCATGCCTTCGTTTCCAGAGCCAACTACGATGACAAGGTTCCCCTTTAGGTGAAGATCAACAATCAACACTCAGGCACACCGTGGATGATATTTATAGATTCGAGAAAGCCAGCTACATTTTTTAATTGACACTAAAGATCTGGAGTATTGTCTAATATGGATAAACTTGATACTGAAATTCTAAACGAGATACAGTGGACATTTCCATTGGTCGCCAAACCATTCGATGAAATTGCAAAGAAATTTGAAATTTCACCTGATGAAGTAAAGGAAAAACTGGTTCAGCTGAAGAGAAAGGGTGTACTGAGACAGCTTAGCGCAATCTTTGACACAAGGAAGTTGGGTTACACCAGCTCACTGGTTGCGATGGAGATTGAACCTGACAAGCTGGAATATGTTGCGCACCAAATCAACAAGCATCCTGGCGTAAGCCACAACTATGAAAGAGAACATGAGTTCAATCTCTGGTTTACTTTGGCTGTACCTCCTGGCACCGACTTGGAAAAGGAGTTAGAGAAATTTTCAAAGTTGGACGGAATCAAAAAGACAAGAATGCTTCCTACGTTACAACTGTTCAAGATTGGAGTAAAACTGGACATGGTTGATGACAAAAAGCATGATGTAAAGCCATCCGAAGAAAAGAAAAAAGTTACCGATGTGAAGTTTGTCCCAACCGAAGAAGACAAGGAATTCATCAGACAGTTACAAAAAGATATGGAGATAGTTGACAGACCTTTCCAAAAGGCTGCTAAAAATCTGGGAATGACTGAGGATCAAATTTTTGAAAAGTTACATCACTACGAAGAGATTGGAGTTATGAGAAGATATGCAGCAATCTTGCGACACAGGGAAGCTGGCTTTACTGCCAACGGAATGATTGTATGGAAAGTTCCGGAAGGACGAATCACCGAAGTTGGAAACAAGCTTGGCGCTTTTCCACAGGTAAGCCATTGCTATGAGAGACCGGTATATCCAGACTGGCCATACAACGTGTTTTCAATGATTCATTGCAAATCTTTTGATGAAGCGGGAGAAGTCGCTGGACAGATTCAGAAGCAGATCGACGTTGATGAATACAAGATTCTGTTCAGTGCAAAGGAATTCAAGAAGACAAGAGTAGAGTATTTTGTCGAGAACGAATTCAGTTTAGAAGAAAAAATCACTGCCTAGAATGATCAGACTTGTTGGTCTGTTCGATCAAGTAAAAAGTTACGCTCAAAAACAATATTACAGTATTTTTCGGAATATTTCTAGTTAGCATGCTGTTTGTCCCGCCAAGCTTTGGTCAGGCTGGATACTCGGGTACTTTGTATTATTATGTTGACCCATTACCTGACTGGGCTAGCTATGCTGAAGGCACTGTTCAAAAGGCATTTCCTTACTGGGAAAATAAACACCCTGGTTTAAAATTTGTTGAGATAAATACTTGGGAAGGATCACACTTTGCAATTTCATGGGTAAAAGATTTTGGTGGAATGCATCTAGGTTATGCTCTTGGTGACATTTACAGTGGAGATGGTTCCTACGTAGAAATTGGATTAGGAGATAGTGCTTGTGGCGATAATTGGTTTGCATTTGATGAAAGTTCAATTATTGATACTATTACACATGAAGTAGGTCACGTCTTAGGTTATGATCACAGCAACAATCCTAACGACATCATGTATGCGAGTGCGCAATTTACGCAATATGAGGAAGAATCTTACGAATTTAAAACAGCAGCTGGATACGTTCATTATTATCCAATTTGCTCTACGCGTGAACTAAGTACGTATGATTATGAAATTAGCGTAAATGATTCTAATGGATTTGATTTTTACTTTGTACCATCAGGAAAAGAATTTGATAAAAATGTTAGTGGTTCTACCTGGTCTTATTATGATCAAAGAGGTTGTTATGCAGAAAACGTTGTAAGACATACTGGTACATGCTCTGGTATAGACTATGCTGGAGGCATAATTATAGTTACGCCGGATAGAACAGATCAAACACTCATAACTTTCAGCTTATCTTTGTCCGAAAAATCTGCATCTAATAGCGAAAGTAACATATCTAATACATCTCCTACGTTACAGCCAGATGTGGACGACAGTAGTTTAGTTTTCAAGCTGGATTCTTTGAAGACTGATAAGAAGAACTACAAATTTGGCGAGCCAATAGAGATTCGTGGTTACATTTCTTCTCCTACTATGTCAACATCATCAGGAATGAAAATTTTCTTTGGAGTTACAGATCCTTTGGGTGAACATGTATCTGCATCACAAACTTTCACTAAAAATACAGGAGAATTTTATACAGTAATAATCATACCAGAACATAAGAAAAAGGGAGAGTATACACTAACAGCTTACAACAATTTTGATTTCCAATATATGGGCGAGGTAAAGTTTACGATAGGAAAATCAGTTACTACTGCTACAGAGATATTCACTCCTGAAACTATTGTGAATGAGCCTTATGTTCCAGAAAAGGTTGAGGATCTTAGTAGGTATGAAAATCAAGAATATGGATTTACCATAAAATATCCAAAAGATTGGCCAATAGATGATTCTCTATATGAGTGGGGAGGATATTGTGACGTCGACGTATGCTATGATTGGGGATCATCTTATGTTGTTTTCTGTGGTGAGGGTTACTTTGCAAATGATGGTCTGTGTTGGGACTGGTTTCATTTTGTAGATATTAAATTTTATGAAAATGATTCAAACACAAAGAAAGCTCCAGGACAGCCATACCTTGAAAATTTTGTAAAAGTTATGCGAGAAGATTGTCCAAAGTATACAGTTGAAGTGGATGGGTACACTTGCTCAAATTATGTAACAATTTCTTCAAAAATTTTGCAGGTTGATGGAAGACAGGCATATCAAGTAGTGGAGGGATGGACCGAAACTTGGCCAGGCTACGATCCTTATCGAAATATAAGAATTTACACTGAAATTCCAGTTGGCAGTGATACCTGGGCGATTGACATAACAAGTGAATCAAATGAATATCCTAGAATGGCAAATGTCATAGACCAAATGATTAACTCGTTTGACATAATAGAATCTGGAGAATCCATTCCTTCTTCTGTTAACGACCGAGTTTCTCCTCTAATATTGGTGCCTTCGGACATTGAAGTAGAACAGGACGATCAATACGGAGCAGTGGTTGAATACTCTGTAAAGGCAATTGATGATGTAGATGGAGTGATAAAAGTTTCTTGTTCACCATCCTCCAGTTCTTATTTTAAAATTGGAACTACAACAGTTAATTGTCATGCAAAGGACTTGGCTGGAAATGATACTCAAAAATCTTTCAATATAACAGTAACAGGAGAAGCACCTTCCATAACTCCACCAACTGTTGTTATCCCTGACTGGATTAAAACCACTGCAGGATGGTGGTGTCATGACGAAATAGAGGATTCTTCTTTCATCGAATCGTTACAATATCTTATAAAAAATAATGTCATTGTAGTTTCTGCAACAGCTGGAGCTGGTTCAGCAGACGAAGTTCCTGATTGGATTAAAAATAATGCATGTTGGTGGTCAGAAGGACAGATTGATGATGGTACATTTGCAAGTGGTATCAAATATTTAATAGAAAATGGGATTGTTGTAGTTTAAAGCTGGATTAATCTAAGTTAAGATTTCTTTAATTTTCTCTAATACCCTTTTTTGGCTTTCAAGAATTTCAATAACTGACTCGTTATCAGACAAGTCCTTGGAGGCAGCGTATTTTTTGAGATTGGTATTGGCTCTTACAAGAAATGAGTCAATGAACATTGCAGCTTTTTTGATTTTTTCCTTATCGTTCATGATATTCTATTGCACCGTAGCCTTTAGTTCATATGGTGATTCTTTCCACCAGCTATTGTACAACTCATCAATCTCTTTCATGTCGGAACTGCTGATGTAATTTCCATCAGACATTGCGGCAAATTTTTCAATTTCTTCCTCGCTGATGACAGTTG
>JACNGK010000132.1:0-7062 GCA_014384145.1 Nitrososphaerota archaeon | reverse complement strand
GAAATTAGTTTTGAACGTAAAGGAAAAAATAAACTTAGTGATGAAGATTTTAGAAAATCACTACTAAGCAAGGATATTCCTGACTATTATGCAATTTTACAAATACAAAAAACTGCTAGCCAGAACGAGATAAAAAACCAGTTTAGGAATCTTGCAAAAAAATGGCATCCAGATAGGAAGCAAAGTGATGATGCTGAGAAGAAAATGACTCAAATAAACATGGCATATGAAGTTCTCTCAAATACAAAACGTAGAAAGATGTATGACCAACATTTTTCTATAAAATAGTGATATTTGTACAAAAACAAGAAATTTTTGTTAAAATTTAAGTATATTTTCATCCATTGTATTATGTGAGTTTAGAAAAGACTTTCAATGCAGAACGCCTTTACAATCATATCGTTCATTACTATATAGATAAAAAGGGAGTCTCAAAAGCGGATGCTAATAAAATTGCGCAGAGCGTAATTACACGAGAACTTGAACGTTATGTTTGTAAAGATAGCAGATGTGGTCATCTGTCTTATGATCATATAAAAAATCAGAATACATGCACTATCATTGATTGTCAATGTGGGAAATTTGTTAAATAGACAATTAACATTATTCAATTCGGAATGAAATTTGGATTCGATTGATGAATTGATTAAGATGGGAAAAAAACAATTAGAAGATGGACAGTATGATGACGCATTAAATTTATTTCAAAAAGCTATATTGCTTAACCGAAATGATCCAGATTTATGGAACTTAAAGGGAATTGCGTTAAGAAGCCTTGGACGATACAATGAAGCGATAGAATGCTTTAACAAATCGCTAGAAATTGATCCTCGTGATAAAAATGCATCATGATAAAATTATAAAAATTCAAGTGATGCGATTCCAAAATAATATCCAATGAAAATCAACGTAATACTCCATCCACAAGAACCTAAAATCGTATATGCAAGAAATTTTGGAAATTTCATTTTAAGCAATCCCGCTGGTACAGAAATCATTTCTCTGAAGACTGGAACCATTCTTCCAAACAAAACTGCTTTATCTCCATATTTTTGAAACCAAGATTCTACTCTCAATAATTTTTTTTCAGAAACTTTTACATATTTTAGATATTTTAACAATACCGTTCTACCTAATTTTAAAGCAATTAAATAAATTATAGTTGAACCAATAGACGCACCAAGCCCTCCTACAATTCCTAACAAAAACAATTCATGTAACTCAAGACCGTTCTGTGACGCAATAAATCCTGCAGTTGGAAATACGGCCATTGTTGGTATTGGAGGAATTATTGTTTCAATTAATGCAGCAAGAAATACTCCCGCATATAGATAATCTGTCATTAATGTCGTTATAAATTCAATAAGAGATTCAAGGGGCATAAACACTACCAAATCTATCAAATTTTGGCTTGGTTTATACCTTCTGAAGCTTTTGTCAATTACGGACTAAAGTTAGAATTTATTATCTCAATGCATCAGTAACAAACATTGAATCATGAACTATCAAAAATGTTAGAGGTCGCTTCTAAATTATGTGAGGATGAAAAATATACACAGGCACTAAAATATTATGAAAATATTTTACAAGTTGAATCTGATAGTATTGAAGTTATTATTGATTATGGAGTTACATTACAAAATTTAGAACGTTATAACCAAGCATTAGCAATGTATGATAGAGCCTTAAATCTTCAACCAAAAAACATGAATGCATTAATTAACAAAGGTTCAGTTTTACACACATTAGAAAAATACTCTGAAGCACTTTCTTGTTATAATATTGCATTAAACATTGACAAAAATAATCCTACTGTTCTTGCGTACAAAGGACTTTGTATTGGAGAGAGTGGAAATATTCGATTGGCAATAAAATATTTCAAAAAAGCATTGTCAATTGATAATGAATGTGAATTGGCAGAAATTAGTCTTGCCACTGCAAAATGTATTACGAAGTAGTGTCTTTTTCAAATTTAGCAAAAAATTCTTTATGCCTCAATTCTTGATGCTTTTTTAATTCATCCATGTTTTCAAATTGTTCATGGCATAGGTAGCATTTCGGTTTATTTTCATCAATTAATGGGAGAACCAAACTGGCATGCTTTCGGTTATCCACTACTTATCTATTTATTTAGATATGATTGATGGAAAATATGCTGGAAAAACTAATTGGAGAATCTAAGGTATTAGAACGTGCTATTGCTGGTGAGGATCTAAATGCACAAGATGGAATAGAATTAATGAAATCTGACGATCATTATATGATTGGAGCTGTTGCTGATGCAACACGCAAAAAACTTGTTGGCGACAAGGTCACTTTTACTGCGTCATCATATCTGAATTATACTAATGTTTGTGCTGCCAGCTGTCAAATATGTGCATTTTATAGAAAGGAAAATGATAATGATGCTTATACACTAACGCCAGAACAAATTGAGGGTAGGGTGTCAGCTGCAAAGATGATGGGTGCTACTGAAATGCACATTGTTGGTGGGTTTCATCCAAAATTATCACTAGATTATTATGAATCTATGATGAAGATCATCAAAAAAAATCATCCTGAATTAAAAATCAAAGCATTTACTGCAGCAGAAATTTTTTTCTTTGCTAAATTAACAAAAAATTCTGTAAAAGAGGTATTATCTAGATTAAAGGATTCTGGACTTGATTCATTACCTGGAGGTGGTGCAGAATTATTTCATCCAGAAATCAGGGAAAAAATTGCACGTGGAAAATGTAGTGGTGATGAATGGTTAGATACTATGGAACAAGCTCATAATCTTGGCATTAAAAGTAACGCCACAATGCTATATGGACACATTGAGAGGCCAGAACATATTGTTGACCATTTACTAAAGATTAGAAGTTTACAGAAAAAAACTGGTGGATTTTTAACATTAATTCCGCTCAAATTTAGTTTGGAAAACACTGAACTTGAACAAAAGAATATGATAAGTCAGGAATGCTCATCAATTTATGATTTGAAAGTAATTGCATTATCACGATTAATGCTGTCTGGTTTTTTGAATAACATTTCAGTATATTGGGTTGCAGATGGGAAAAAACTTGCACAGGTTGCATTATCTCATGGTGGGAATGATCTTGTAGGTACAGCATTTTCTGAAGAAGTATACCGTGCTGCAGGAAAATCTACCAATTCATCACTATTAGATCTTGTAAATCTAGTCAAAGAAATAAAAAGGAAGCCAGCACAACGTGACACATTTTTTAATATTATTCGAACATTTTGATTTTATTGCGACGGTTTTTTTTCAATTTTTTCAGCGCCACCTTTACGTTTTCGCCTTGCACCAAAACTGATTAACACTAATAAAAATCCAAATCCAATTAATATTCCAGATAGCGTGCGATAATCAGAATTTTCTCGTTCTGCAAGCAGTAGATTTATTTTTTCGTCGTCAGTCATACCAGCTTTACCTATTGGCGTAATTTCTGTAAGATATAATAAAATAACAACACCGGCAATAATCAAAATTACACCAACAATAATCATTCTTTTGTCAATCAACAATATGATTATTTTTCAATATACTATAATATAATTTAGTAAAAATTATTTGTATAAATCAAATTCAGGCTTTCGTTTTTGAATTTTGACTTCTTTAATTATAGCTTGTATTACTTCTGGATGGTTGTATGTAAGATGCCGCATAAATTTAGCTGAAATTTCATTTCTCTCAGCATCTTCAAAAAGTAAAGAGTCCTCAGATGATAATTCAGCTATAAATGAATTACATTCATTACATAGTTCAAAATCAAGAAATAATTTCATATACGCAATAATTTGAAATTATTAATAAGTATCTCGATTGAAATGATCCTGTTAAAGATCACTCGGTTAAATTGCCATCAATTATAGATAATAGTCCAGCAAAATCATAGATCGAAGAGTTTTGAAGATCAAATTTTTGTTTCATGGTTATCATACGTGAATTTTAGTTATAAAGCGCGCGAATAAATTATCCATTTTTGTCTAATGAAAAATTATGCAATTTTTAGATTAAATTTTGGAACTAGGTTTTTTTGTAAAGCCATTTCAAATAATTTTCTGATAGATTTTTCCCCATTTTCACCCATGCTAATCGTTACATCATTTACATACATTTTCACAAACTTTTCAATCAAAGCTCTTGGTTTTCCTCTACCATATTTCATGGCGTATTCCATTGCATCATCGGCACGTTTGAGACCAAATTCAATAGATTCCTGTAAGAATTTATCAAATTTTTTGATGGTTTCTAAACCAAAGCTATCCCTCATAACATTGATTCCTAATGGAACAGGAAGCCCATTAGTTGTTTTATCCCACCATTCGCCAACATCCAAAATTTTGATAATACCTTCTTGGGAATATGATAATTGTGTTTCATGTATGACCAAACCAGCATCAACTTTTCCATTTTTTACTGCTAATGGTATGTCACTGAAATTCATTTCAACATAATCAAACTTTCCAATCATTAATTGTAAAAGTAAAAATGCGGATGTCATTTTTCCTGGAATTGCAATTTTGGCTTTCTGTAATTCGTTAATTGTCATTTTCTTTGTTGAAGTAACAATTGGTCCATAACCAATCCCAAAACTACCACCGCTTCGTAAAATTGTATATCCTGGTATATACGCACAAGCATGAACTGAAACCGCTGTCACATCTAGTTCTGGCGATGTAGCCTTATTATTGAGATTTTCAATATCTTCTATTACATGTGTTACAGTAAAATCAGGTGAAGTTACTTTTCCTGTAAACATGCCATAAAACATGAAGGCATCATCAGCATCTGGAGTATGACCAACAGAAAGTTCCACTATTTATCATCAAAAATTCACTATAAATAATATTCAGTTTACATTCTAATATGAGTAAACTGTTTAGGTGTGAAAAGTGTGGAGAGATGATAGAACGTGATAAAGAAAAATCGCACAAGATTTTTTGCTATACTTGGATCAATGAAAAATGATCTAACGGATTTTTTCTCATAAGATTTAATACCAGTTCAAAATGGAATCGCATTATGACGAAGTACAAATCAACTGACCAAGTAATGAAGATCATCAGTGACAAAAACAAGATTAGAAATTTTGGTGTTATTGCTCACGTAGATCATGGAAAAACTACAATGAGTGACAGCCTTTTGGCACATTCTGGAATTATTTCGCCATCTTCTGCAGGTTCTGCACTCGCGATGGATTCTATGAAAGCTGAGCAAGAAAGAGGAATTACTATTGTTCAAGCAAATGTTACTTTACACTATCAGGAAGGAGAAAATGATTATGTAATTAATATGATTGATACACCTGGACACGTTGACTTTTCTGGTCGTGTAATTAGAAGTCTTAGAGCAATTGATGGCTCCGTAGTAGTATGTGATGCAGTAGAGGGAATTATGACACAGACTGAGACTGTTACTAGAATGTCATTAGAGGAAAGAGTGAGACCTGTGTTATACATTAACAAGATTGACAGGTTGATTAAAGAGTTAAGATTAACACCTGAAAAAATGCAAGAAGTCCTTGCAAATGTTGTATCTAACTTTAATGACTTAATTGATACGTACGCTGAAGAAGAATACAAGGAAAAGTGGAAAGTTTCCATTCAGGATGGAAGTGTAACTTTTGGGTCTGCCAAAGATAAATGGGCAATTAATGTTGATATAATGAAGAAAAAAGGTGTAACCTTCAAGGATGTCATTGATGCATATTCAGATTCTGGTAAAGTTGAAGACTTGGTTGAAAAGGCGCCACTTGCAGATGCAGTATTGGGAATGGTTGTAAAACATCATCCACCACCACATGTAGCACAAAAATATAGGATTCCAAAGATTTGGAAGGGAGACCTAGAGTCAGACATAGGAAAAGCTATTTTGAATTGCGATGATAATGGACCAACTGTAATGATGATTGTAAATATGACAATTGATCCTGCGGCAGGTCCAGTAGCTATAGGTCGCCTGTTTTCTGGAACGATAAAAGATGGGCAAACTGTTAACATCATTGATACAAAGCGTGAAGGAAGAGTACAATCAGTAAACTTTTTCATGTCAAATATTAGGGAACAAGTTGGTGAACTTGGAGCTGGAAATATACCGGCACTTTTAGGATTAAATGAAGCTCGTGCAGGACAAACAATTTCTACTGTAAAAGGCATTGATTTGTTTGAGCCATCAAAGTATGTTTCTGAACCGGTTGTTCAGATGGCAATAGAACCAAAACATCCAAAGGATCTTCCACAGCTTGTAGAAACATTACGTAAGCTTACAATAGAAGACCCAAATCTTATTATTAAAATTGATGAAGAAACTGGCGAGACAATCATGGCTGGAATGGGCGTATTGCATCTTGACGTCTCAGTAAATTTGATTAAAGATGCTAAAATTGATATCATTACATCTGAACCATTAATTAATTACAGAGAAACCATTCTTGGTTCATCTGAAGTTGTTATGGCAAAATCACCTAACCGCCACAATAAGATTTTCATGAGAGTTGAACCTTTGGAACCTGAAATTGCTGAAATGTGCAGAGATGGAACACTTAGCGAGATGAAGGATAAGAAGGAAACTACGCAAATCCTTCGTGATCATGGTTGGGAGCCAGACGTTGCAAAAAAAGTAATGAGATTTGATTCTCGTGGAAACGTAATGATTAATGGCACTAAAGGTGTACAGTTTGTAGATGAATCTACAGATTCACTTTTGTCTGGTTTTGATGATTTAATTAATGAAGGTGGACTTGCAAAAGAACAGGTAAGAAACTGCAAATTTACATTCACTCACTTTGTTCCACATGAGGATACTGCACATAGAGGTTTATCTCAATTGGGTCCAGCATCAAGACGAGCATGTTTGGGTGCATTTTTATCAGCTGAGCCAATAATTTTAGAGCCAATGTTAGCAATTGAAGTGCGTGTTCCAACAGATCTAATAGGTAACGTATCAAGTGTTTTACAAGGTAAACGTGGAAAAGTACTTGATATGCAGCAAAAGGGTGCAGCTAGTATTGTTATTGGAGAAGTTCCTGCTGTTGAAACTTTTGATATATCTGA
>JACNGK010000088.1:0-7203 GCA_014384145.1 Nitrososphaerota archaeon | reverse complement strand
AAGTGGCAATAAACAATGCTATCATAAAACCAATTGATGTCCAACGTTTTTCTTCGACATCGGCAATATCTTCAAATGCAAATGTGGCTATTACACCACCAGCGATTGCAACAACAATTCTTAACCAAAATAGTCTATCTGTGAGTTTTTTTGTTGCAGATTTGTCTAAAGGATCATCAGCAGGGTCTGGTTTTGATTCAGATTGAGTTGCTTCAGTAGGTTCTGTTGCTTCAGTAGGTTCTGTTGCTTCAGTAGGTTCTGTTGCTTCAGTAGGTTCTGTTGCTTCAGTAGGTTCTGTTGCTTCAGTAGGTTCTGTTGCTTCAGTAGGTTCTGTTGTCCATTTAGCAATTTCTTTTTTCTCTTCTTCTGTTGCTTCAATTTTAGGAAGATCGTTATTTTCGTCCTCAGAATTTGGTTTTTCTGCTGTAAATTTCTTTTTTTTGAACTTTGCCAATGAATTTCTACGTTGACTCAGAAATGCCTCGTTTAAAATCTTTGGCAGTCACTAGGCAATAGTAAGAGTATAATTTCCAGACAAAAGTGCAATACCATGACTCTTGCTGGAATTGAATTAGTATATCTTGTAAACGACATAGAGGAGAAAACTAGTGGATACTATGCAAGCAATATTTGGGGAATAAACCGAAATAGTCTTTTATTCAAATTACATCATACAACAAAACCGGACATCATGTTAATGGTGTCTAGCATAGGAATGTGGATTACAGATAAAAAAATTGATACAATTGAACCAAATAAAATGTTAAGACGACTACGTAGTGATCTTTTACGAGCAAAATTAACCAAAATTGAACAAATTGGAACTGAAAGAATTGCTTATTTTACATTTACAAATTTTGAAAAAGAGTTTATCTTAATTGTAGAATTTTTTGGAGATGGAAATATTATTTTATGTAATGGAGATAAAAAAATTCTAGCTCTTTTACATTCAATAGATGTAAGACATAGACAACTTCGTGTAGGATTAAATTATATTCCACCTCCAGAAGATGGACTAGATGTTTTGAATTTAACAAAAGAATCTTTTAGAGAATTATTTTCTTCTAGTGGAATTGGAAAAACTATAGGTAGAGGATTGGGCTTACCGAAAAAATATGTTGAAGAAATAATCAGACTGTCAGGCATTGATTCTAAAAAACCAAGTAATGAGATTACAGATGAAGAATTTGAAGCATTGTTTGAAATTATTACATCAACTCTTTCCAAAGTGACACAAGGTCCACATGATCCATCTGTAATAATTGAAGATAACGTACATGATGCATACCCAATAAGATTTTCAGATGATAATTTGAATGCAAAAAAGGTAGATAGTTTCAACGAAGGATTAGATATTGTATTTACTGAAGAAATTTTAGAAAAAGGAAAATCATTATTCAGTAGTCCAGCTGATAAAAAAATAGAATCTCTAGAAAAAACACTAACCGAACAAAAGAATGCAATTAGTATAGTAATAGAAAAATCAAAAACAATAGCAGAAGTAGCAAATTTACTTTTTGCAATGACATCTCAAGGCCAACATAATGTAAGAGATGAAAGCATTACCAATTCACTAAAAGAAAAAAATGCAGAAATAATTAGTGAGAAAGGGATTTCTTATATGAAAATTAATGAATCAAAGATTCGAATAGATCCTGATTCATCTCTTCCAACAATCGCTTCAAAATTATTTGATGAATCAAAGAAACAAAAAGGTGCGGTAAAGTCAATTGAAAAACTAATGAAAAAGACAGAAGAAAAATTAGAAAAAACAATTGAAAAAGGAGAAATTGCAAAAGGTTCAGTTGGATTCAAAGAAATAAGAAAGAAAAGTTGGTATGAAAGATATAGATGGTTTTTCACATCAGATGGGGTTTTGGCAGTTGGAGGAAGAGATAGCTCATCAAATAGTGCAATAATTAGAAAATATTTAGAAAATAATGACAAGGTCTTTCATGCAGAAGTTCATGGTTCGCCGTTCTTTTTGTTAAAAGCAGAAGATGAGGAATTATTACCATTAAGTTTGGAAGAAGTTGCTCATGCTACAGTTTGTTTTAGTCGCGCATGGCAAATATCTGCATATGGAATGAGTAGTTTCTGGGTTAATCCCGATCAGGTGAAAAAAGGTGCACCAACAGGACAATCAATGGCTAAAGGTTCATTCATGATTAATGGTACAAGAAATTTCATCAAAGTTTCATCATTGAAACTTGCCGTTGGAATTTTTAAAGAAGATGAAGATTATTTGATGGTTTGCGGTCCGCCAGAACCAATTAAGAAAAAATGTTTGTGTTATGCAGTAATTGAACCTGGTGGCTCTACAATGTCTGATGTTGGAAAAAAAATTAGAGCTGAGTTTGATAAAACAAATGAAGGGTTCAAAAAAATATTTCTAATTGATGACTATGTTAGAGCATTACCAACTGGTTCAAGTAAAGTTACAGAAACTGGTTCAAGTAAAGTTACAGAAACTGATTAGTTAAAAAAATTTTCAGATGATGTGTCAACAGTAATTTCATTTCCATTTTGTATAGAATTAAATTCTTCATTAGAGACTACGATCATCGGTATATTTGCAAGTGCACAACCAGATGCAACAGTTAGATCTGCTTTTTGACAAATCATTGCAACAGGAGCAGATTGATGAGATTTTAATGAATATATTGTATATGCACCAACACTACTTCCAATTCCATATGGAAATACAAGTACAGTGTTTTTGATTGATTTTTCAAAAATATCATATTTTTTATCACGTATCATGCCAGATATTTTATCAACAGCCCCAAGAAAATTAATTGGATTAATAGTTTTTAGAACTATTCCTTGTGCTTTACCTCGAACAATTATTTTACTCATTTAGTTTCATCCTCAATGATTTTTGAGAGAGATTTTAGATTTACATCAACGCCTGTTGAATTTTTCAAATAGTAAGCACCTTTAATGGAATTAGTAGTAACTGCATCAGTTTCATTAGTATCAATTAATGGTGTAAGACATGTACAACAATCAGATAGAATTTCCCCTCCTGCTCTTTCAATTTCATTAATGTAATCAAGAGTACGAGCTTGTTCTTGTACAGCTCTTGAACAAAAGATCATACAACGTTTTTCAAATGATTTACCCTTTAGCATCTTTGATAAATCAGATAATTCTTCTAATCCTAATTGCGGACTACCTAGAGTGATTATATCACCTTTTTCTGCAGTGTTTAACTCATCAAAAACTTCATTCATTTCTTCTTTTCCAAAATCAACTTTTTCAGATTTTTCATCTTCAGAGTCTACAAATTGGAATTTTGCACATGTACCTGAGGTTCCCATTCCACCACACAAAGCCTTACAGCTACGTCTGTTTGGTTGTGATACACCAGAAATGTTTACAGATGTATCTCCAACTTTTCCTGCAAAAAATCCAAGCATTCCAAAGTCTAATTCATTTGGATTGTCCATTTTCATTCGTATTGTCATTGGAGCTGTAATGTCATCCTTTCGTAAATCAGAGTATGGTGATTTTCCAGTGATTGCACTCGCTAATGCACTAAATGCGCTTTCTTTGTTCGTTTTTAATCCACCAAGTGAGTTTGCAAAGATTGCAGCATTACTTTCAGCAAATGAGACTTGAGTATTTTTTTCTGGTAGATCAAAAATATCATATGGCGTACAAGAAAAGGTTGGTTCAACCCCCATTCTAATGTAAGAGTCACGAATACTTGCCTGTTTTTTGATAAATTCATCATCTATGTGATTAAATTCGGAAATGTGATCAAAGTCAATTCCCATTGGATTGACAGTTGCTTTTACTTTAACACGAGCATCTTTACTTAATTTTCTAAGAAATTCTTCGCCGGAGTCACCAATTGTATTGTAATTAACACCTGAAAGATGTGCCCATGTTATAGGAATGAGTTTTTCTGCATTGGTTGCCTCACCTGTTGCAACTAGAATTCGGTATGCAGTTTGTAATGTTTCTCCACGTTCACCGTTTAATGAAGCATTTTCTTCAGAAGTTAATTCCATAATCACTTGAAAGGTTTTACAGATATAAGACTTGTATTGTATAACCTGCATATGAAAAAAATTTTAGATGGAATGCACAAAACAATGAATACAGTGAAAACACCCAGGATTACAGCATTAAGAGATTTACATGATGCTGAAGATCACGGACCATTTAGTATTTTGATTGGAACAATTCTATCTGCTAGAACAAAAGATGAATCAACTACAAGAATTGTAAAAGATTTATTCAAGGTATACAAAAATTCAAGACAATTATCAAAAGCCAAACTAAAGGATGTTGAAAAGATAATCAGATCAATAGGATTCTATCATGTAAAAGCAGAACGAATTATAGAAGTTGCAAAGATTATCGATTCAAAGTACAAAGGAAAGGTTCCAGCAGATTTAGAAAAACTAGTTGCATTACCAGGAGTTGGAAGGAAGACTGCAAACTGTGTTCTAGTTTATGCATATGAAATTCCTGCTATTCCAGTAGACATTCATGTTCATAGAATTTCAAATAGACTTGGTTTAGTTGAAACAAAGACTCCTGAGGAAACAGAGTTTGCACTAATGAAGAAAGTTCCAAAAAAATACTGGTTAGATGTAAATGATACATTTGTAATGTATGGTCAGAATATTTGTAAACCAATTTCTCCAATGTGTGAAGTTTGTAAGATAAGAAATGGTTGTAAATATTACAAAACTAATTCCGCTTCTTAGTAAATAGTAAGAATGCTACAACAATTCCAAGTGCGCCTACTAGATAAAATGGAAACATGTGTAATGGACCATCTTTTGGATCACCTGAAAGAACTTCAAGATTTAGAAATCCAGCAGTAGTTGCAGGTGGATCTTGTGAACCTTTCATTCCCCAAACAGAGTATGATTTGATTGCAAATCCTTCAACATCAAGATTTGTTATCACAATTCTCTCTCCATTATTGATTGTTAATCCAGCAGTATCTGCATATGCCAGAATAACTTTGGCTCCAGGAAGCCAACCTCTATCTAATTTATTGTGAACAACAACATAACCTTCTTCAGGGAGTTGAATTGCAACCCAAAAAGTTCTATCTGGAATTCCACCCATTCCTATTTCTATGAATTTATCTTCAATGTTTGCATCATGCAGTCGTACTACTGCAACACCTTCAGGGTTTCCCATAAGTAATTTATTTTCGAGATTTACTTGCCAAGTTGTTTCATGAATATCATCAAATGGAATTCTCACTGCATCTCTTGATGGTAAATTGAATTCATCCCAATCAATATCAAATTTTGCAACAGAAAGAGATTGATTCGGTGTCATTTCTTGTCCAAATGCAGGAAAGAAAATTAAAGAAGCAAAAAAGATTATAGGAATTTTATAATTCATGTTCTAAATTTGTCAGATCTTGATAAAAAGCTACTCAACAAATGGTTTGTCAAAGTCAATAATTACTTTGGCAACTTCAGGTCTTAAGATAAATTCTACTGGTGCTTCTCCATTTTGGATCATCTCTCTCATTTTTGTACCAGAAATTTGTTCTCTGTCATCTGCATCATGTGGGCATACATTTGGATTTGTGAATGTAAGACACTTTCTACAGTAAAAGAATGCTGGGAAAAATATTGGTTCTATTTCAAGTTCAGGATAATCATCAAATATTTTATGTGCTGCAAATGGATCATAGAATTTACCAACTCCAGCATGGTCTCGTCCTATAATGATGTGTGTACAACCATAATTTTGGCGCATAATAGCATGATGAATTGCCTCTTTTGGTCCTGCATATTTCATCTCAGTGTGCAGTGTTGCTAGTTGACATTTGTTTTTTGGATAATATTTTTCAATCATTATTTCATATGCTTTAACAATAACTTCATCTTTAAAGTCACCAGATTTTTTCTTTCCAATTAGTGGATTTACAAATACACCATCACGTGTTGTTATTGCATTTTTTTGTAACATTTCATGTGCCACATGTGGAGGATTTCGAGTTTGAAATGCAACAATTGTTTTCCAGCCGGCTTTTTCAAATAGTTCTCTTGTTTGTGTTGGAGACATTCTGTGTTTTCTAATTTCAGTCTCATTTTGTCTTTGAATATAATCAATTTTCCCACCTACAAGAAAGTCTTTCATTGAATTAGTCTTTGCGACACCAGGATGGGATACATCATTTGTTCCATAAACTCCATTTGCTGTAGCTTGTTTATCGTAAGAATAGACATCTTCTACATGTAAAATTGCAATTCCAATTCCATCCGGATTTTTAAGTAATACATCTCCTGCTTCTTTTATTTTTTTACCAGTGTCATCATCAACATCTAAAACAGTTGGTATTGTCCATGCAATACCGTTTGCAAGTCTTCCTTTTGAAATGACGGATTCAAAATCTTGTTGGTTAAGAAATCCCTCTAATGGAGAAAATATTCCATCTGCAATGTTTTCTACATCGTTTGCTAAATCTGCAGAAATATCAATTGAAATTAGTCCAGATGGATCAACATCTTTTACTCGATTTACTAATTTTCCACCATGTGCGTTAATCAATATGAAACGATTTTGTATGATTAATTTAATTGTCGTGATTCATATGAAGACCACACTCTTTGTGTTCATCATTTTCCCACCACCAACGACCTGCTCGAATATCTTCACCGATCTTAATTGGTCTTGTACATGGCTCACATCCAATACTAGGATATCCCTCATCCAGGAGTTTGTTGTATGGACAGTTATTAGTTTTGACATAATCCCATGTTTGCTCATATGTCCAATTAATGAGCGGATTTACTTTAACAATATCATCATGCATTTCATCAATCTCAAGCATTTTTGCACCAGAACGATTTTGGTTTTGATCATTTCGTAAACCAGTTATCCAGCCATCAAGTGTCTTGAGCATTTTATTCATCGGGTGAACTTTACGTATAGCACAACATAATTTTCTATTTTCAATACTATCATAGAAACAATCTAAGCCTTTTTCATTGACCATTTTTTCAACTTCTTCTGCATCAGGTAAAAGAATTTCAATTTTTGTGTTATAATGTTTCTGAACTTCGTCTATAACATCAAAAGTTGCTTGAGGCAATCTGCCTGTTTCAAGTGTGAACAATCTAGCATCAGTATTAATTTTAAACATCATATCAATTATTGCGGCATCTTCTGCACCAAAACTAGATGCTTTTGCTAATTTAGGATGAAGGTTATCAA
>JACNGK010000101.1:0-7416 GCA_014384145.1 Nitrososphaerota archaeon | reverse complement strand
TTCCTATGGTGATGTGAAAAATTTTAATGCAATTGCTGGCAGAATGCTAAAGAAAATTGGGGATTCATTAGGAAGACAATCTAGTGTTATTCATATATTTGCAAAGAAATATGCTGGCAAGTTAAAAGATGATCTTAAGGTAATGACAGATGGGAACGATGAAATTTCTACCATAATTACGAATTACTCCGAATTAGAAACTAAAATTGAACAAATTTTGAACACTATGAATAAGATTGAGCAATCAAAAAAATCAATTAGTGATTTAGGTGAACAGGAAAAACTAACTACGAAAACCATCTATGATCTAATTACTACAATTGGTAGTGATGAAAAAGAGATTGAGAATATTAAAAACAGCAGTGAGTATACAGAATTTCTACAAATTAATGAAAAGCTAGATTCTTTATCTTCTGAAAAAAATAAAATTAGGAATGAGATCGAATTACAGCTTACTAAGATTTCAAGACCGCTAAACAAGTATGTTTATGTTTCCTCACTTGATAAGCCACTAAAAAAATTATTAGCAAATTTAATTGCAAATCCATATGATGTATTGGTTGATTCTAACAAACAAGACATTATACAAATATTAGAATCTACACGCAATGGAATACAATCAGGTTCAGTATCTGTTAAGGATACTGATAAATCATTATTACAAATTGATGAGACACTTTCACTCATTCCCGGATTCATTGAAAAAATTTCTATTTTTAATCGCTCTAAAAGTGATATTGAAAGTAAATTGTTGGGATTTAACAATGACCAACTGAGGCAAAAAGAATCTGTTCTTAGTATGCATAAAAATGATAAATCATCTTTGGAATCAAAAATTAGATCTATAGAGAAAGAGTTGAAAGATACAACCGAAATCATTCCCAAATTTGTTAAATCTGTTGAGTCTATTTTAAATGAAATTTCAGCTGTACAATATGTTATAAGAACGGAGTAATGGTTTGCAATTAAAAAAGAAGTTTGAACGTAAAATATCATTAACAAAAGATGCAAGAGATGGCATCTTGTCTTTTTGTAAGATGAATCATCCAAACGAAGGCATCTTGATTTTACGTGGAAAAGCAAAACGTGGTGATGTATTCATAGATGGGTTAGTAGTACCACCATTTTCTGAAACAGGAGCAGACTTTGCTGGATTTCCTCACAATCCATTACCACTGGATCCTAGTTATGTCGGCATCGTTCATTCTCATCCTGTTGGTTCAGCTGAACCATCTCTGACTGATTTGAATAATTTTTTTGGTCTTGTGTCAATGATTGTAAAGTCACCTTATGAGGACGATGACATATTTGCTTGGGATAGTGATGGAAAAGAAATTCCATTTGTTATTGTTTAACATGAATAGATTGTAGAATTAAGAAGGCAAAAATTCTGACAAACCTTTATAAAGTTTTTTTGCTAATTTTTTCATTATGATAAATTACAAGGGTTATCTGGTATTTTTGTTCGCATCTTTGGCTGTAAGTATTGGATTGCAATTAGTTCTACCGTTTCCGTATGGTTTGGGTGCTGCACTAGCAATCTTTATCGTCTTTCCACTAATTTTGAGAAAGAGAATGATGTCAAGAATGAGAGGTTCTAGTGGATCAGGATCAGGATTTGGGTTTGGAGGATTATTTGGCCAAGGTCAAGGTACTAGTGTAAGATATGTCTGTCTAACTTGTAACCACCGATTCAAGGGTGGAGATTGTCCTCGCTGTGGCTCTAAAATGAAACGTGCAGATTTTTAGGTATACGTGGTTAAATGTCAAATCTTGCATTGGATAATATCCGAAAAAAGGTAGTTTATCAGAACACAGTAGATATCTGGATTGCCATGTGTCAAGAACAGGACGCTGATTGGAATAATACAGAAACATACAGAAAATTCATTGCTTATTTACTAAAAACAAGCTTGACCATGAAAAAATTTCCATTATGCATTAAGGAATCCGGTGGAAATTTTGAGCGAGGACATGATAAGACAGAATTTGGTGAGAAACTTTCAGAATCAAATGATGAAAATAGTGCAGTTTACACCATTAAACTAAATGACGTTGCCTTGAATATTATCAGGGAATTCAAATTCTAATCATATAACGTACTTCAGAATAGGTAATTAAAATCAAATTTATTTTTTTAGTTTAGGATTTACAATTGCATCTAGTGCATTACCAATGAAAACAAACGCAAGACCTGTAATCGCAATCATTATTCCTGGTGGAGCAATCCACCACCATAATCCTCTTGCTGCAGCACCATATGTATTTGCATCATGCAGTATTTGTCCCCACGTGGGAAATGTTGGATCACCAAGACCCAAAAAACTTATGCCAGCTTCTGTTGTAATCGCAGCAGGAACCGAAATTGCAATACTGGCAAAAGCATAAGGCAGTAATTGTGGAATAATATGTTTAAAAACTATTTTTGAATTTTTTTGTCCCATCATTTGTGATGCCTCTACATATTGTCTAGTTTTGATTTGAAGTGCCATACTGCGTGAAACCTTTGCAATACCAACCCAACCAAAGATCATCAGGAATCCTACTAGCAAAAATATACTATTACTAATAGTCACGGCAAGAATTATCAAAAAAGGTAGTGCTGGAAGTGCGTAGATAACGTCGTTAAACCTCATCATAGCTTCGTCTGTTTTTTTTCCCTTAAATCCAGAATATACACCATAAATTAAACCAGATATTACAGAACCAATAGCCACAGCAATGCCAATAAACAAAGCGAGTGGGGTTCCCCATAAAAGACCGACCGCAAGGTCTCTTCGCAACTCATCCGTTCCCATCATTCCATATGCTTTTCCACCAAGAATTAATTTGGAATCAATAATACTTACTTTTTTATCAATACCATAGATATTTACTAAAAATATATAATCTCCCTTCAACACTTTTCCATTTCTGTCTGCAAAGATCATATCTTCACTTGCTGTGTTTTGATTATAGAAATCCATTTCAGAAAAATGAATTTGAATATTTTTTTTAATACTGTTATCAGCTGAAAAAATTCGTTCATGATGTACAACATCACTGTCTGAGTGTGGTAATGATCTAGACAAAAGAAGTATTTGTGACTGATCTGGTCTAATTACAGAAATTTGTAACAGTTGTGATCCTGAATACTCAACATTAAACTCGTAAATAAAATCACTTGGAAAATCATCATAGTGATATTGTATACTGAATTGATGCGATGTTAATGATATAATATCCTCTTTAGTTATTACTGTCGGCTTATCCATTATAAGATGTTCTGGGATTTTTTCTGTAGTGAAATAGTTTACCCATACTGGTACAGATGTCTTTGGATATGAAATCCAGCTACCAGGATTATTCCATTGCTTGAATGTGTCTATAGGAATTGTGATAATGGCTATCATCGATAAAATGATAAGGCTTGCCAAAATTCCAATACCAATAAGACCGATTTTACTCTTAACAAACTCTCGTTTTATTTCCGATGAACTTACATTACTCATTCTGTTTTCACCCTCGGATCAAAATAACCATAAAGTAAATCTGCAACAAGGATACTGATCAAAAATAACACCGTAAGCACATATGTAGCACCAATTATGATTGGTAAGTCCATGACACTGATAGCCTCAAAATAAAGTCGTCCCATTCCTGGCCAATCAAATACTGCCTCTGTAATTATTGCACCACCAAGTGAACCTGAAAGACTCAGTGCCAGAATTGTAACAATTGGTGGTGCAGCATTTTTTAAAGCATGTTTATAGATAATCTTTTTTTTATCAATGCCGATAGCCTTTTTTGCTGTGATAAAATCTTCTTGTAGTGTTCCTACCATAAAATTGCGTACAAGATATGCCCATGCACCAAATCCAATCATTACAATTGTAATTAGTGGCAGTGCCATATGGTAGAGTAATGCAATAATGTAATCAGGTTCAGTTGGAAGTATTGATGGTGTTGCCCTTGCGGGAAAAATATGATATGTAAATGCAAATAGAAAGATCATAAGCATTCCTATCCACCAAACGGGAAAACTACTACTAACTACTGCAAACATCGAAGTTATTCTATCAATAACTGAACCTACCTTGCTTCCTGCTAATGCACCCAAAAATATCCCAATTATGGAAATGATTATGGTTGCAGTAGTGAAGAGCAAAACAGTTCTTGGAATCTTTTCTAATAGTATGTCGCCAACATTGGAAGATCCAGAATCACTTGTAAGAAATGTCGCATTTCCAAAATCTAGAATTAATATCTTATACATAGTAAATCCAATTCTCTGAGGAGAATACCACGGATTATCTAGTCCAAGTGTTTTAATTCTCTGATCAACTTGTTCCTGCACAAACTTATCAAATTCTTCAACAGTTGCAAAACTTTCAGCTATAGCAGGATTTTCTGTAATTTCTGCTCTTACCTGGTAAACTATACCTTGTTTTAAAATAATGTCCATATTGGATCCAACTAATGCGATTGTTAATAGCAGAGTTATCATCAGAACACCAAACATAGTAATACATCTAGTAGCGATGTATCTTTTCAGACTCAATGGGTAAGTTAAGAAAATTTACCTTATAACTTCTAGCAAAAACTTTTCAAAGGCTAATATCTCAATTATATTCATGATATGCGCTAATTGTGAAAACCACAAACATTTTGAGTGTATTGATTGTTTAAACGATCACAAAACCAGTCTTTGCAATTGCGATTGTCATAATACTCAGCATAAACATGATTAATACAAGAAAACCTATGTAGCCATACCAAATCATTTTACCCATATATCACTATTTTGAAATAATCAAGATTCATAAGGTACCAAAACAGTTTACGAGAATCACGAAAGAACAATGAAAACATTTGGAACACTTGAATATGCAATTGACAAGTATTCGGGATCATGGACCTGGAAAATTACTGGTGTTAGAGCTGTAATGATGGTTTCAAAGCTAATACCGGAGTTATGGTATGGTAATGGTCCTAACGAGGTTATTATTCCTGATAATGAAAATAATGTTAAACAAATCAGACTTATTTTGGAAAGATATCCATTGGAAATATTATCAAAATCTGTTTGGCAACGAAAAGCACGTGCAAAAATTATTAAAAAACCAACTAAAACAAAAATTGAAAAACTTTCAAAAGCTACACCAAAAAAACAATTTCGTGGAAAGCTGTTAAACTTTCAGAAAATGGGTCTAGATTTTCTTTTGAAATCTTCGGGTAATGCATTACTTGCTGATGATATGGGTCTTGGTAAAACTGTACAAACGTTAGCATATATCGCATCAGAAAAACAATCATCACCGGTTCTTGTAGTAGCTCCGCTTGTTACACTAACTAATTGGCAGCGTGAAATAGAAAGATTCATGAAAAAAAAGAGTAAAAATGGTCGTATTGTTGAGGATGGTGTGCCAACCATAACAAGTATACGTTCAGGCAAACAAAAAGAAATTTCTGATTATGATTTCTATCTTATCAATTACGAGTTACTTTATAAACGCCAAATTGATCTGTCAAAATTAAAAATTCGCACACTTGTATGTGATGAGGTACAACATCTTCGTTCTAAAACAACCAAAAAGTATAGAGCAATTAAAAAACTGGCAGGAATGAAATCAATCAAATATAGAGTTGGTCTTTCTGGTACACCAATTTATAATCACGGTTCTGAAATATGGCCAATAGTAGATATCTTAAAACCAGGATTGCTAGGTAATTTCAAAGAATTTTGTGAATATTTCTGTTATCAGGATGAAAGGGGTAGGGCAATTGTTGTTCCTAGCAAGCGTGATGGTTTACGTCATGTACTACAAAGAGATGTTATGCTTCGCAGAAAAAAATCAGATGTATTAAAAGAATTAAAGGATAAAGTCAGATATAAGGAAACAATTGATGCTGATGAAACTTACTATAAAAATGAATTAAATAAAATTTGGAGCAAACTTGAAGAAGAGCAAAAAAGCGCAGAAACTGAATTTAGCAAGGTTGCTTCATATCAGAGAGCAATTCAAAGTGAGAGACAAGCCGCTGGTGTGGCAAAACTTCACCACGTGATTGATTTTGTGAAAAATATAATGGAAATTGAGGAAAGTGTTGTTGTTTTCTGTCATCATAAATCCATTCATAAATTATTACATGAAAGTTTACAGGAATTCAATCCTGCAGCAATTATTGGTGGTCAAACTGATAAAGTACGACAAGAAAATATAGATAATTTTCAAAATGGAGATACCAAGTTGATTGTTGTTGGACTGCGTGCTGGCAATCTTGGAATAAATCTAACACGTGCAAAGTATGTTATATTTGCTGAATTGGATTGGAGTCCTGCAATACATCGTCAAGCTGAAGACAGATTACATAGAATTGGACAAAAGAATACTGTTTTTGCTTACTATCTGATTGGTAAGAGAACACTTGATGAGCACGTTGCTAATATTTTAGTTGATAAAAGTTATGAGATAGATGCCATAATGGATGAAAGTCATGATGCATATGAAAACAAAGAAAAAGCAAAATTAATTCTTGCGCAGATTCATGATAAGATTCACACTAAATAAGACTACTATACTTACAATTAAAAAAGTGATGAATGTTCCTAACTCTTACCTATTCGGAACATCTTTGTGCTACACTCTGGACAAGTACCCTTTGTTGCAGGCTTGCCATTTTTGAGAGTTACAGCAGTTGCACCCTGAATCTCTCTTTTCGTTCTGCACTTCACACAATAACCTGTTGTCATATGATGAGTAGGTAAACAGAAGTATTAGCACGACTTTGTTAATGAGATTTAACATAATTGTGACTGTGATTAACATAGAATTAACCAATTTTGGCACCAATAAAGAGATCAATTAGCAAATAATCAAATAAAACCTAACTAACTAACTGAAATATCCATGAAATACAGAGCAATTCCATATTTTTCCATCATTTTGATCTTGTTGATACCAGCAAATGTGTTTGGTGACTCTGTAAACATTTCAGTGGATCTTCCCATATTCACAGACACTGATAAAATTGTGATCTTTGGTAATGTTTCAACTGAGACCACACTACAAATAATGATTACTGATCCCGATGAAATAGTTATACTGAATGAAAATATCACGATACTAGCTGGAGATTTTACATATGATATTCTAGTTGGTGATTATGATCTAAATCGTAGCGGGCACTATTACATATCTGTGTCATACAATGAATCAGAAATTACAAAACAGTTCTTCTATGATTCTGGGCATAACGTTAACCCAATGAAAGTAGACGGTGCAATAGAAAGTTTAACAGAATCTGAACAAATTATTGTATTTGCTATTGCAGCTGCTATAATTATTAGCGTATTAATTTTTCTTGCACGTGGTTCAATATTCAGAAAAAAAAATGAATATGATACCGGTGAGTGGCAATCAAAAAAGAATCGAG
>JACNGK010000121.1:0-7426 GCA_014384145.1 Nitrososphaerota archaeon | reverse complement strand
CAAAACACTAAGGGAATACACAACTATTCAGGAGGAAAAAATAGAACATAGTGAAAAAAATCTTGTAAATACATTGAATCCGCCTGAGAAACCAATTCTGATAATAGCTGCTATAATGATTGTAACCACTATTGTGGGCCTATCAATAAGAAGACGTTAGAGTTTTGGTCCAGCTAAACGAATTGCTTCCGATACATCCTCAAACTTTTTGAAGTTGTCTACGAACATTTGAGCCAGCTTTTTTGCCGAAAGGTCATAGCTGTCTTTATCAACCCATGTATTTCTTGGTTCTAAAACTTCTGAAGGAACATCAGGACATTCAGTTGGTACATCTAGATTGAAAAGATCATTATGGGAAAACTTCACAATATCTAATGATCCGTTTATGGCTGCAGTTACCATTGCACGACTATACTCTATCTTGATTCTTTTACCAACACCATATGGTCCTCCAGACCAGCCAGTATTGATTAGGTATACCGCTGTATTATGTGTGGAAATCTTTTTGCCAAGCATTTCTGCATAGACTGATGCCAAACGCGGCATGAATGGTGCGCCAAAACATTTGGAGAATGTAGCCTTTGGCTCCTTAATACCACGTTCAGTTCCAGCTAATTTGCTTGTATATCCTGACATAAAGTGAAACATTGCTCCATTCTTGGAAAGTTTAGAGAGTGGAGGTAGAACCCCCATTGCATCTGCTGTTAAAAATATAATGACTTTAGGATTACCTCCAACACTGGGTATGACAGCTTTTGGAATGTAGTCGAGTGGATATGCCGCTCTTGTGTTTTCTGTTAAACTGCCATCATCAAAGTCTGGTTTTAGTGATTCTTTGTCTATTACTACGTTTTCTAATACAGCGCCATTTTTGATAGCATTCCAAATTTGTGGTTCAGATTTTTCCTTGAGATTAATACATTTTGCATAACAACCTCCTTCTATGTTGAAAATTCCTTTATCTGACCAACCATGTTCGTCATCACCAATCAACATCCGTTCAGGATCAGCAGATAGTGTAGTTTTACCTGTACCTGATAAACCAAAGAATAATGCTGTATCACCATCCTTGCCAATATTAGAAGAACAATGCATTGGGAAAACATCTCTTGACGGTAGAAGGAAATTCATTACAGAGAAAACTGATTTTTTGATTTCTCCTGCATAATTTGTTGCTCCAATAAGGACAAGTTTCTTTGTTAAATTAATTAGTATGAATGCATTTGAATTAGTACCATCAACTTCTGGTATAGCCTCAAAATCATTAATACACATTACAGTAAGTTCCGGTTCGTGAGATTCTAATTCAGCAGCTGACGGCCTTATGAAAAGCTGGTGTGCAAACAAACTTTGCCACGCATGATCAGTGATAATTCTAATGGGTAATCTATTCTCAGGATCAGCACCTACAAAACCATCGAATACGAACAATTCCTTTCCACCAACGAATTTTTTCATTTTTTGAGATAATTTTTCAAATGTTTCTGTTGGAAGTTGTTTGTTGACTTTTCCCCAATGAACCTTATCATGTGTGAGATCATCAAAAACAATGAATCTATCATCTGGTGATCTTCCCGTATACTTGCCTGTTTTGACTGACAATGATCCAGTTGATGTTACCATACCCTCATTTTTTTCAACAGAAATTTCAACTAGTTTTTCAACTGACAAGTTTCTGTAAATTTTTGATGGGTTTATACCAAATGCAACAACTTGGGCGTTAAACTTGGCAGTTGATTCGGATTCACTCATCTATATTCAACTCCCATGCTAAAAAACTCAAACCAGTTTTATGCATTAGGATTTTCACGCAATAAAAAACACTATTATCTCTTTCTAAGATCACAAATTTTGTATTGAGTTTTAGCAACCTATTTATGTAAAAATTCAAGGTTTATGGTCATGCCAATAAACAAGGAAAAATTAGAGCTTCGTGATAAAGTTGCTAAAAGTAGACCTGAATTTAAAAGACCTGAAAGCTGGCGGTATAAGAGATTAGAAACAACTTGGAGAAAGCCAAAAGGCATTGATAATCATCAGCGTAAACAAAAAAGTAGGGGTCGACCAGGTCTTGTTAAAGTGGGTTATGGTGGTCCTAAAATTGCACGTGGCTTGCATCCATCCGGTTATACAGATAACTTAGTTCATAATATTGATGATTTAGAAAAATTAAATCCAAAAATTGATGGGGTAAGAATAGGTCATAGTGTTGGAACAAAGAAAAGAAAAGAGATAGTTATCAAATCAATAGAAAAGAAATTCAAAATATTTAATGCGAGGGTGTCTGAACGTGCCAGTAAATCTTAAAGCAAAAAAACAACTGGTCGCACGAATGTATAAGGTTGGAGTAAACAGAGTACACTTTGATTCTGATCATCTTGATGATATAGCTGATGCAATTACAAGGGAAAACATTCGAAGTTTATTTACGGCAAACACAATTAAAATTAAACCAATTGTTGGAACGTCAAGAGGAAGAGCAAAAGTAAAAAAAATTCAAAAAAAGAAGCGTGGTGTAAAACAGGGTTCTAAAAAGGGACGTAAGGGTGCTAGAGTAGGCAAAAAAGAAGTTTATGTAACAAAGGTAAGATCACTTCGTTATAGACTAAAAATTGCTAAGGATAGGAAAGAGATTACAAATAAGGAATTTTGGGAACTTTACAAAAAGATTGGTGGTAATACAGTTAGAAATATTGCGCATCTAAGAGCATTGATTGAAGAAATAACATCAAAACAAAAAGGTTAGAAATAGAATTTTCCCTTATCAAAATCTATAATTTTCCCATCTTTAATTTTAATCCCTTCTTTAGTAAGCATTTTGAATTTCACCATTTCACCATAAGTATATCCACCAATTTTACCATCAGATCTCACCACCCTGTGACATGGTATTATTACAGGAAATGGATTGTTTTTCATAATCGTGCCAATTACGCGTTGTCCATTTTTTAATCCAACCGCTTTTGCTAGATCACCATATGTTGTAACTTTTCCTTCTGGAACCTGCAAAAGTTTTGTGTAAACTTTAGTACTCAAAGTCAAAGCTTGATTACCCCTAAATCTGTTCTTTCAAGCATTTCAAGAATTTTTTGTTTATTTTTTCCCATACCATTCCAATCCAATAATGCTGTAGTAGCACCCATATTTCTTTTAATTATATGAGAAAATAAAGATTGATCTATGTGATCCAATGCATGCTTTGGAATCACTGTTCCTAGGGAATACTTGCCATGAATTAATTCATTGGTAAATTTTTCAGGGTAATGTGTTCCGCCAAAACATATTGCAATCGGATAGGATTTCTGTTGTTCTTTCATTACATCAACTATAATCTGCCCAACTGAATTACACAAATTCACATCGTTCCATTCTTTTTCTGTTGTTCCAATTTCAATGAACAGTGCAGGTTTGTTTAAGGCAGTTGGTCCATGGTGCGTCGCCTCAATTGTTATTTGAAATCCTGGAAACTTGCCTCTGGCATTCCAAAGATTCTGAATATATGATTTTTGAATATATGGGTGTGGGACTGATACTTGACGACTATAACCACCGAAATTAGCATCAGAAAAATTTCCTGTATTATGACAAGTAAGTGCCAAAACACCTGATTCCGCCGCATGTTTTGATAAAAAAATATACCCATCATAATCAAATTTTTCTTCTAACCAATCTGCAGAAATTGCCGGACTTGAAATTATTGCTAAATCAAAATCTTTTCCCTTGTAAACATGATCGTTTTTCTCCAATTCTTTTGAAATAAATTTTGCAATATTATAGCCGGCTGGGTCTTTTTGATATGCAACGAGTAATTCCATTAGATAAAAGATATATTGATACTTTATTAATTTCCAACAAATGCAGATTAATCTTCAGCGTACATTAATGAATATGAAAAATACTATCAAGCTTACCAAAAAATCTGATAAGGAAGTCTATATGCAACATCTAAGGCTTGTGTTATTTGGGATTGCTATAATAGGCGCTATTGGATTTGGAATACAATTCATTTTTTCAGTTTTGACATTTGGAAGATAAAATGTCAGAACCAGAATCTACTACTGAACCAGCAGTTGAACCAGAAACTGTATCTGAACCAGCAGCTGAACCAGAAACTGTAGCTGAACCAGCAGCTGAACCAGAAACTGTATCTGAACCAGCAGCTGAACCAGAAACTGTATCTGAACCAGAAACTGTAGCTGAACCAGAACCGGAAACGGATGGAAACTCGCATCTGTTTGCAGTAAGAACAACTGGTGGCCAAGAAAAAATTGTTATGAGATTATTAGAAGCAAGAATAAAAATGGGAAAAATAAACATCCAGTCAGTAGTTTTGTTATCTGATCTGAAGGGATATGTTGTAGTTGAAGCGCAGGATGTATCTGCTATGTTTGACGCGATTCAAGGAATTAGGCATGTACGTGGTCAATTAAGGGGAGAGCTAACATACAATGAGATTGATAAATATTTAATCAAAAAATCTACTGTGTCTGAACTTGCTGTTGAAAAGACTGTTGAAATAATTGGTGGTCCATTCAAAGGTATGAAAGCTACTATTACAAGAGTGGATCAAGAAAAAGAAGAAGCCACAGTTATTTTATTAGATGCGACTTATCAATTACCAGTAACTGTTGATGCAAACTATCTAAAATTAGTTCCAGCATAGCAAGGATTAAATTTTCAAAATATAGTGCAGAATTATGGGAGATAAACAAACTATTTCATCGCTTGTAACTGGAGGAGAAGCCTCAGCTGGACCACCTCTAGGACCGGCATTAGGTCCAATAGGAGTGAACATACTAGAGGTGATTGAGGCTATTAATGAAAAAACTAGTGAGTTTAAAGGAATGAAAATTCCAGTAACTGTCTCAGTAGATTCTGATACTAAAAAATGGGAAATTGAGGTAGGAATACCGTCAGCTTCTGCACTTTTGCTGAAGGAAGCTGGTATTCAAAAGGGCTCTGGAACATCTGGAACTGAATGGGTTGGAGAAATCACTGTTGATTCTATCGTTAAAGTTGCTAACGTTAAATTGGAATCATCGTATGCTACTTCTTTAAAATCTGTGGTAAAACAAATAATTGGTACATGTGGATCATTAGGAATTAAAATTGAAGGAAAAACTCCTAAGGAGTTTACTTCTGAAGTGAACGAAAGCAAGTGGGATAGTAAATTCAAGTAATTTCTTGCTAACTAAATATTGATAAGTGATTAAATAGAGATTTTACGGTTTTCTATACAGTTTTGGTAAGATATACAAGCTCCTTGTCAGTTTTTTGTAATTCCACAAAAGTTTCAGTGTTTTGTATGCCCTCAATTTTTCCAATTTTTTCTATAACAACAGTATGCAAGTCTTCAAGATCCTGAGTATAAACTTGTATCATGATATCAAATCTTCCAGTAACTTCAGAGATAGAAATTACTTCAGAAACTTCCAAAAGTTTTTTGTGAATTTGTATTTTAAATTTAGGGTCTCTGTTTATACCAACAGATGCTTTAACGCTTATTCCCAATAAAGAATCATCTATTTCAATGGTAAATTTCTTAATCAATTTCTTTCGTACAAGTCGTTTAATTCTGCTATACAATACAGATGCACTAACTCCAAGTTTTTTTGAAAGTGTAGGAACAGAAATGTTTCCATCTTTAGATAATTCAAAAAGTAGTTTCATATCAAGATCGTCAAATCGCTGCAACAATCGGAAAAAGGTCTATTTAGTAATAAATGTAGATTTTACCAACATTATAGACGTTAATTTCAATTAATATAATATAAAATGGAAAATTTTCAAAAGTTATTGGAATATGATCTTTGTGTCTCTAAACGATTTTAAGTAGGGTTTTGAAAAAAATCTTCATGGCTAACGAATCACAATTTGTTGAAGTGATAAAACAGGCAAAGGAAAGTGATAAGGATCGTAAATTTAATCAATCTGTAGAGATGATAATGGTATTCAGGGACGTTGATGTAAAAAAGGGATTTGCTATTAGTGAGACTGTTCAACTGCCAAAAAAAACGACTACACCTGCTTCAGTATGTATAATGGCATCTGGGGATATGGGAATCAAAGCAAAAAGTGCAAAAGCTGACAAGGTAATGGATGAAAGTGAACTAACAAAATTAAGCGCAGATAAAAAGAAGGCAAAAAAATTGATTAACGATTATGATTTCTTTTTAGCAGATACAAAACTCATGCCAGCTGTGGGTAAGAAGTTAGGACAGCTTCTAGGACCTAGGGGTAAAATGCCAACTCCAGTTCCATTTAATGCTCCTATCGAATCATTTTTGGAACGCTTTAGATCATCTGTAAAGATTAAAGCTAAAGGATCTTTAGCTATGTCATGTAAGATTGGAGAAGAAAATATGGATGATGCTGACCTTGCTGCAAATGCAAATGCTGTAGCAACAACAATAGAAAAAATATTACCCAATGGAAGTAAGAATGTTAGAAAAATTATGTTTAAAACAACCATGGGAAAGGCGATTCGGGTAGAACAGGTGAAGAAATAGAATGCACGAAAATAGAACAATATATCCAAAAAAGAAGGCACAAATGTATCAACTTCTGCAGGATATGCCAAAAAAATATAACGTTACAGCACTAGTACGATTGGAAAAAGTACGTGCTTCTCAATTGTTACCATTAAGAAAAAAACTCCTGGGTGAGGTGGAAATTGTTAGCATTAAGGATAAAGTTGCAAAAAAAGCTATTGAAAAATTAGATATACCTGGCATTGAAAAACTGAAGGAAAAACTGACTGGTCAATGTCTATTTATGTTTACAAATATGTCTCCGTTCAAGCTAAATGTTCTACTTGGCAAAAACAAGGTACTGCTTACAGCAAGAGGAGGAGATATTGCAAGCATGGATGTGGTAGTGCCTCCAAAAAATACAGGAATAGCACCTGGTCCAATGCTTACTGAATTCAAGGAAAATAAGATACCTACTAAAATTGACCAAGGAACAATCTGGATTCTCAAAGAAACAACTCCTGTAAAAAAGGGTGAGCCTATATCAGCTAAATTAGCAGCGTTATTGGGAAAGCTGGATATCAAACCAATTGAAGCTAAAATAATTCTAAACTCGGCATTATCTGAGGGAATTCTATTTGCTGAAGAGGAACTTGTTGTAGACGTAGAGAAATTCAAGGAGAAGATAATACAAGCTGCTCAAGAAGCAAAGTCATTATCAATTGAAATAGGATACATCACACCTGACAATGCTGAACAATTAATTTCAAAGGCTGCACAGTCTGCACGTTCTCTTTCAATCGAGTCTGGTTTTCTTACCGATGAGACAAATGAGCAGATACTTCAAAAGGCTCATGGACAAGCGCAAAATATCGCAGCTAAATTGCCTGATGAACCAAAGGCTGATGCCCCTGCTGAGAAAGCAGATGCAGAACCAAAAGCTGATGCCCCTGCTG
>JACNGK010000063.1:4337-7616 GCA_014384145.1 Nitrososphaerota archaeon | reverse complement strand
TTATTGGTATGATATCATTAATAACACGAAGATTATTTTCCCAACATTTCCAAAACAATGTAAACTGTGCCTCATTTAGGTTGCCAAAGTGCATAGAATTTTTCTCACTAAAGTCTTGGTAGAGTAACGGAGCCACCAATCCTCTAAAATCAAACGCCCTAAAGTCACCCATCATATCAATTGTATGTTGAACATCATCAGGTGTTTCATCCGGCCAACCAATGATTATAGTAGCTGCTGGAAACCAATGATTTTTGTTAAGTAATTTTGCGCCTTCTCTCACTACCCATCCCCACTCTTCTGGTGAAAACGGTTTTGCCTTTATTCCCAAGTGTTTTTTTACCAAGTTAGGAGCAACCGTTTCAATTCCTAGATTTGTTGATATCCATCTTCCATTCTTGTGCATATCATTAATTTCAGAAATATCTTTCAGTAGCTTTGGATCAGCAACAACAGCTGAGAATGTCATATGTGTAGTTCCAACAAAATTTGCGCCTTGATCTTTAAGTCCTTTCCATAGCGAAGTGATGGCATCATAATTTGGATAGAAGTCTTTATTGTCACAGCCATATAGTAGCATCTCATCGGAGTGTAACCAAACAGAATCAAAACCATAATCAAGGTTTACCTTCGCTTCACGCTGTAGTCTGTCAATAGGTAGATCCTTTTTGGATCTTTTGTTAACATCACAAAAGTCGCAACCTCTTCCACATCCCCTCATTGCCTCTATTAAGGAATTTACAGTAGGAGAAGTAATCTCTGGAATATTTTGTATGTTCCTTACAAAACAATGCATTAGTTCTGGCGCATCTCCTTTTTCCAAGTCATGGAACAAATCCAAAGCAAGTTCATCTGCTTCACCAACAACTACGGTGTCAATACCATGAATTCTCATTCTATCTGACTTTGCAAGTTCCCATGCACCATTTCCGCCAACTACAACTTTGAAATCATATTTTTTCTTTAATTGGATAATATCTGCACACATCTTTTTGAATTTCATCGCAACGTAAGAAAGTTTTTCAGGTGACATTGTAGTTGTAACTGGTGCCATTCCAAGCGGATCCATCACATTGATTCCAACTATTTTGGTATCAGTGCCTATTGATTTTTCAATATAATCAGGATTTACAGTTAGAATTTCATCTTTCTTGTAACCTTGTAATAGTGCACCTTCTACCCTTCTTAATCCAACTTGTGCAACTTTTGCTTCTCCAGTATTAGGGTCAGTTTCAACCGGAGGGCAAAAGACTTTGTCAAAAACCCATTCTGGAAGAACCTCATAAGGACCACATGCTATGAAACCATAAAGAAAATTACCTCTATAATTAGTCATTAAACTACGATCCGCAGTAAGTACTATTCTTTTACCAGACAATGTAAGCTTGACCTTGTCGATAGTATAAAATTTTTGCGACAAGACACCTAATATTTACCAAAAATTCAATCATGAAAAAGGGAGAATAGAATGAAAGAAGTTAGTGAACCTAGACACGCCGAACCACATATTGGTGAATCCAGCGTAATGAGGGATTTTGTTTTCGGGTTTGGAGATGGAATAAACACTTCACTTGGAATTGCAGCTGGAGTTGGTGGTGCAAACGTTTCCTCTGATATTATAATTTTGGCGGCATTAGTGGGAATGTTTACTGGCGCAAAGGCTATGGCTGTACAAAATTATCTTGCTGTAAAATCTCATAGACAATTATTAGAATCCGAAATAGCCAGGGAGAAGTGGGAGATAGAAAATAAAGCTGATGTTGAACGTCAAGAGATTGAGGATATTTACAAAGCAAAAGGGTTTTCAGGCAAAGAACTTGAAATGATTGTAAACAAAATTACTTCTGATAAAAAAGTCTGGTTAGATACAATGCTTAATGAAGAACTAAGATTGAATGTAGATGTTGTTGGAAGTCCACTAAAAAGCGCATTGATAATGTTTGTTTCTTTTTTGGTTGGCGGTATGCTTCCTATAATTCCGTTCTTTTTTGGCAGTGGTTATAGTGCACTTGCAATAGCAGTAGGAATCAGTGTAACCGCTTCATTCATTGTTGGTGCCATAAAATCACGAATGGCCGAAACTGGTATAGTGAAGGGTGGTTTGGAAATGGCTGGTCTTGGAACTGGTGTTGCATTAATTGGATTTGGTATTGGCAGCGAACTTGCAAACTTGGGAATAATTAACATCTAGTTTTTATTCTGTTTGCTATATTTGCAGCTGCAGCACCTGCACCAACACCATTGTCTATATTGACAACAGTAAGACCAAGTGAACAGCTTTGCAACATTGATGCAAGTGCAGCAACTCCTTTTTCACCGTATCCATATCCAATTGAAGTTGGCACTCCAATTACTGGAACATCAGCTATAGATGATACAATGGATGCTAATGCACCCTCCATACCAGCAACCACAATTATAACATCAACTTCTGCTTCAATGAATTGCTTAAGAACGGGAAAAATTCTATGTAATCCTGCGATTCCAACATCATAGCTGGAAATACAATCACAGTTCATCGATTCGCACACAAGTTTAGCTTCTTCAGCCACACCAATATCTGATGTTCCAGCTGCAATTATTCCAACTTTACCACTTGTTTTTTTAATATTTTTTTTGTAAATCAGAACCGCGGTTGTGTTTTTTCCTTTTTTCATTTTGTATTTATTTTTTCTAGAAAATTCTAAAACTTTAGGATAGTCCTTTTGTTTGATTCTAGAAACAAGTACTTCATTATTTTTTGATAGAATTTTTGTAATTATCTTTTTTAAATCAGAAAGTTGTTTTTTTTCAGCGAAAATAACCTCAGGTATTCCCTTTCTGTTTTTTCTTCCAGTATCAATTTGTGCAATGTTCCCTATCTTCTCAATTGAGTATAGAGATAATAATTTTTTAGCCTTTGATGGAGAAATCTTTCCTTTTTGTAATGATTGGAAAATTTGTTCTACGTTCAATTATCTACATTAAATTTGATTAGTTTAAAAAATGATCAGATGTCAATCCCTGCTAGGGCACTTTTAATGCTGTTTACGCCCTTGTCGAACCATTCCTTTTCGTCTTGGTTTAAATCAAGTTCATTGATTTTTTCTACACCATTTTTTCCTAGTACCGCAGGAACACCAATTGTGACATCTGAATAGCCATACTCTCCATCCAAGTATGTTGAAACTGGCATTACTTGTTTTTTGTCTTCCACAACACTTTGAATCATGGAGGAGATTGCGTTTCCTGGTGCATGAACTGTAGCACCTTTTAGTTTTATCACTTCAGCTGCAACAT
>JACNGK010000063.1:0-3410 GCA_014384145.1 Nitrososphaerota archaeon | reverse complement strand
GAAGTGAAAAAAAATTCATTACAAGCAACTGAATTACTATTAGAAATAGATGATGATACACATGAAAGAAAAGGTATAGAGATAAAGGAAATAATTACAAAATCTGCGGAACAATTAAAAATTTCTGAAAGTGCAAAAACTTTTGCTGTAAAATCTATTGAGACTCTCATACACGCAGAATCAAAAATTCACGGCGAACCGGAAGACTCAGTGCACTTTCATGAGGCAGCAAGTTTTGATACAGTTGTAGATCTATTAGGAACCGCTATTGCTCTAGATGATTTGGGTTGTTTTGACGATGATATAGTTGTCACACCTGTAGCTATAGGAGGCGGCACAGTAACTTTTTCTCATGGTACTAGTTCTAATCCCGCTTATGCGATTTTAGAAATATTTAGGGAGTCAGGAATTATTACAGTAGGCGGAAATGTAAAGGATGAACTCACAACTCCTACAGGAGCCAGCATGTTAGTTAATTTGGTTAAGGAATGCTCCGAATTTTATCCACCTATGAAAATTCAATCTATTGGTTACGGTGCAGGCCAGAAAGATTTTGAAGGATTTTCAAATGTATTGAAAGTTGTTCGAGGAATTGCATCCACTAAACTTCAACTGGACACAGTAAAAATACTTGAAACAAACGTTGATGATGTATCTGGTGAAGTTCTTGGAAACATGATTGAAAAAATAATGGCACATGGTGCAAAGGATGTAACAATATCTTCTGCAATCACAAAAAAAGGTCGTCCTACAAATTTAGTATCTGTTATTTGTGATTCTGATACTATGAATTCTATTATGGACTTGTTGGTTACTGAAACTGGAACACTTGGTGTAAGAGTAAGAACTTCTGAACGATATATTGTTCCTAGAGCTGTTAAAACGTTATCTGTGAATATTCAGGGACAAAGTTTTGATGTCAGATATAAAACCAGAGATCTAAATAACGGATCTCACTTCAAAATTGAATCTGATGACATCAAAGAAATTTCCAGCGTTCTTAGTATTTCGTTTAAAGAGACAGAAGAATTACTCAATCAAGAAATTAGGAAAAAACTATGAAAGTACGACTTACTAAACTGCTAAATTGGTTTGATGACAAAAATAGTGTACTTGTTGCACTTTCAGGTGGCGTTGATAGTGCTTTAGTTGCTTATTCTGCTTATACGAAATTAGGCAAATCAGCAATAGCAGTGACTGCTGATTATAAGACACTTGCCCAAGAAGAATTAGAATATGCAAAAAAAATATCTTCAGAGATTGGAATCAAGCATATAGTAATAGAATACAATGAGCTTGATAACGAAAGTTTTGTTAAAAATGATAACAACAGATGTTTCTACTGCAGAAGCGAACTTTCACAGCATCTCTTGCAAATTGCAAAAAAATTTGAATCTGATATGATTGTAGATGGCACCAATATTGATGACTTGGGAGATTACCGTCCGGGAGTATTGGCACTGCGTGAAAATGGAATTAGAAGCCCATTAGCAGAAGCTAGATTTTCCAAAAAAATGGTAAGAGAAGTAGCTAAGATGGTTGGTCTGTCAGTTTATGATAAACCTTCTAACTCATGTCTTGCATCACGCATTCCTTGGGGACAAAGTGTTACTGCTGAAAGATTGGCAAGAATTGAAATTGGGGAAAAAATTGTCAAGCAACTCACAGGAGCTAAGCAGGTACGTGTTAGAGACATGGATGGTATAGCAAAAATTGAGGTTGGCGTAGATGAATTATCTTTACTTGAAAATAATTCGGTGTTAGAAAAAATCAAGGAACAACTAAAACTGATAAGCTTTGAGGATGTTTCTATAGATCCAGAGGGTTATAGACCTGGGAAAATTAACGTGATAACTAATTGATTTATCTTGATAATGCTGCTTCGACTGCAGTGCATCCAGAAGTGGTTAAGGAGATGATGCCATATTTTGATTCACAATATGGCAATCCATCATCAATTCATCAATTTGGCAGGAAGGCAAAGAATGCAATACAAAAAGCACGAAAACAAGTTGCTGCACTTATTGGTGCCGAACCAGACGAAATTCTATTTACCTCAGGTGGAACTGAATCAAATAATACAATTTTGTATGGTATTTCAAATCTGATGAGCCATACATTGCCACAACTCCAAAAGAGAAATCATATCATAACATCATCAATAGAGCATGAAGCAATTTTACAACCATGTAAGAACTTAGAAGATCTTGAAGGATTCAACAATCTCACATATCTTCCAGTTGACGAATATGGTATGGTAGATCTTCTTGACGTTGAAAATTCAATTACTGAGAATACAGTTATTGTTAGTATCATGTTTGCAAACAATGAGGTAGGTACAATACAACCCATCAAGGAAATATCAGAAATTTGTAAGAAACACAATGTATTATTTCATACAGATGCTGTGCAAGCGGCGGGTAAGGTTCCAATCAATGTAAAAGAACTAGGTGTTGATGCATTATCAATTTCTTCACATAAAATTAACGGCCCTAAGGGTGTTGGTGCATTATTCATAAAAAAAGGAATTAAACCAAACCCTATGATTCTAGGAGGTGGTCAGGAAAACGGACTGCGTTCCGGTACTGAAAATGTTGCCAGCATAGTAGGATTTGGTAAGGCATGTGAGATTGCAAAAGAAAGATTAAACGAAAACATTTCTCACTTTGAAACACTTCACTCTACAATGCTCTCAAGAGTAATCAAAGAAATACCTCATGTAAAACTTAATGGTCATTCTGAAAAAAGAATTTTCAATAACATTCATCTTACATTTATGGGAGTAAACGGTGAAGACTTGATCATAAAGTTGGATGAACATGACATTGCTGCATCAACTGGTTCTGCGTGTTCAATGCATACTCAAAAAGCATCACATGTATTGAAAGCAATGGGTTTCAATCATGAGCAGATAACCGGTTCGTTACGAATGTCATTTGGATATTTGAATACATTAGATGAAGTCGATCAGACAATAGATGTTTTAAAAAAAGTTGTAAGTGAACTACGAAGTGTTTCTCCCTATAAAACAAAATATAATTTTTGAATCTAATTATATCTAACAGAAAACCTGCTTTTAGAAATTATAATTGCTGATGATATTGCCACAACTAAAATTATAATCACTATACTTCCAAATTCAGGAATTACATATGTGCCTATTACTTCAACCCACTTGTCACCTTCTTCTAATGGGATACGTATAGTTCTATAATCAGAGCTAGTGGCAATTTCTTCATATTCAACCTCTGCAAAATCATCCGGCTCGTTATTTTCTTTACTGATCAAAATTATGAAAGTATTATCTTTACCATCGCTTTGAGCGTCAAAACTTTCTCTAGGTAATTTTAGAATCAAGTTACCATTGGTATCCATTGTAGTTTCTACGAGAAGTGAGTAGCGATCCAGAC
>JACNGK010000106.1:4274-7777 GCA_014384145.1 Nitrososphaerota archaeon | reverse complement strand
TACTACAATCTTCTACAGTCGCATATCTTTACGGTGTAAGTGGTCCTTTCTGGTATGCAGCAGGCGCATCAATTCAGGTACTTTTATTCGGAATTCTAGCAATTGAACTAAAACGAAAGGCTCCAAACGCACACACATTTTTGGAAATTATTAGAGCACGATTTGGTGCTGGTACTCACAAAGTTTTCTTAGGTTTTGCATTAACATGTAACATGATTGTAACTGGTATGCTTCTACTTGGAGGCGCAGCAGTTGTAAACGGCTTGACTGGAATGGATATCTCTCTAGCAGCAATGTTGATTCCTGTTGGAGTCATGATTTACACCCTAGTTGGTGGACTAAAGGCTACGTTTGTGGCGGATTACATGCACACGGTCATTATCTTTATAGTAATTCTAACATTCGTATCGATGGTATTCTTCATCAGCCCAATTACGGGTGGAGTTGAAGGAATGTACAATAAACTGGTCGAGGCGGCTTCACTAAATCCTGTCTTAGAACCAACTTTCACACCTGGTGAGCCTGGTAATGCAATGGGTGCATACCTAACAATGGCTTCTGCAGGAGGCTTAATCTTTGGAGTTATCAATATTGTAGGAAACTTTGGAACTGTATTTGTTGATCAGGCATACTGGCAACGTGCAATTGCTGCACAACCAAGTGCAACCGTAAAAGGTTTCTTACTTGGAGGAATGTGTTGGTTTGCAATTCCATTTACACTAGCAACTACTATGGGACTGACGGCGGTGGCGCTTGATGTGGCGCTTACACCTGAACAGGTGCAGCTCGGACTTGTAGTTCCAGCAGCAGCATCAGTGCTAATGGGTGAGATAGGTGCAATACTTGTACTAGTCATGCTCTTCATGGCAGTAACATCTGCAGGATCTGCTGAACTAATCGCAGTATCCTCTTTGATTACTTACGATGTTTACCGAACTTACAAGAATCCAAAGGCCACAGGCAAACAGCTACTAAAGGTGAGTCGTGGTGTTATAGTCGCGTTTGGGCTTGGAATGGGTATGCTTGCGGTTGTACTATTAGGAATGGGATTAAGCTTAGGATTTGTATACTTGGCAATGGGAATATTGATTGGCTCTGCCGTCATCCCGATTGCGTTAACGATTACTTGGAGTAAAACAACTCGCAGTGGTGCGGTTGCCGGTGCAATAATCGGTGTAATGCTATCATTACTAACTTGGACTAGTGTAGCAGCATCTGAAGCCGACGGAGTTATAGATATCGGCTCACTTGGTGGAGCATTCCCAATGCTTTATGGAAATGTTGTAGCAATATTATCATCTGGATTAATCTGTGTAGTCATTAGTTTAGCACAAAACAAGAAGTATGACTGGAAAGAGTTGGACCAACACTTGTCACTTGTCACTGACGACATGTCTGGTGATGCAGCAGCAGAGTTAGTAAAACGTGAACAAGACGAAGTACAACTAAAGAAAGCCTTCAAGTTCAGTCTTAAAGGTGGAGGCTTACTCACTTTGATAGTTATTATATTCTGGCCAATGCCTTTGTACTTCTCAGGCTATGTCTTCGACTTTGGATTCTACGGATTGTGGGTCGGAATCGCAATCACATGGGTCTCTATAGCATCCGCCTTCATCATAGGACTTCCAATCGTGGAATCAAGAAGTGGTTTCGCAAAAGCCTTCTCAGGCAAGAAAGAATCTGCCTAGAGAATTTTCTCTTTCATTATGAACTCATTTACATCTAACTTTTGTTTTCCTCCAATATTCTTTTTAATGCGAGATATGGTGCTTTAACATGGCATCTTGTACTGGCTGTGGCGTTCCTCTCGGTCTTAAAAAATATAAATTTAATAAATTCTGGAGAGTTCCTGGAAGTTTTTGTAAATCTTGTATGCTAAAAGTTGGTCAAGATTGGGAAAAACACGGCAAAGTGACATTACCAATGAAACCATGTGATTTGTGTCAAACTGAATTTTTCTTCCTAAACACAGCATGGCAAGGAAAAAAACAAAAGCACTTTTGTGATGTTTGTCATAAGGTAGCTGCTAGTGGAGTATTGCCTGACAAAAGTCGTGGTGATATGAAACAAAAGGTCCCTATTCCAATGCTCATAATTGGTGGACTTGGAGCAGTAATGATGGTACTAGGAATGGTCTTTACATTAACTGGACCGAAGGATCCTGACGGTGAGATGAGTATTGTAAATATCTTATTTGGAGCATTTACAACGGCTGCTGGTTTTATGTTGGTACGACGTACAATCAACAATAGAAAATTACTGTTAGGTAATGTCTAGAATAAACTATACAAACGTCCTAGTGATACTTCTGTTGCAGGATCTACTGTAGCTATTTCTCCATCAACTTTTACTTCGTATGTTTCAGGATCAATTTCAATTTTTGGTGTAGCATCATTATACACCATATCTTTTTTTCCAATATTTCGACAGTTCTTTACGGCAAGTAGTTTTTTCTCAATTTTTATTTTCTCTTCCAAGCCATTATCAAGTGCAAGTTGTGATGTGAATGTAACTGATGTAGTTTTCTTTGCTTTTCCTAATGCACCGAACATTGGTCTATAGTAAACTGGTTCTGTTGTTGGGATGGATGCGTTAGGGTCTCCCATCAATGCATATGCAATGAAGCCGCCCTTTATGATTAATTTTGGTTTTATTCCAAAAAATTGCGGCATCCATACAACAATGTCTGCAATCTTTCCAGGTTCCAACGAACCAACATAGTCTGATATGCCATGTGTGATTGCAGGATTAATTGTAATTTTTGAAATGTAACGTTTTATTCTAAAATTATCATTTTCTTCACTGTCTTCTGTTAGCGGACCTTTCATCTTTCTCATCTTATCAGCTGTTTGCCAATTTCTTGTTGTTACTTCTCCTACTCTTCCCATTGCTTGACTGTCTGAAGACATCATGCTGATTGCTCCCACATCATGAAGAATGTCTTCTGCCGCAATTGTTTCAGCTCTAATTCTTGATTCTGCAAATGAAATGTCTTCTGGAACTGATGGGTTCAAGTGATGACACACCATCATCATGTCAAGATGTTCTTCTAATGTATTTGTTGTAAATGGTCTTGTAGGGTTTGTAGATGACGGCAAAATGTTTGGCTCTGATGCTATTTTCATGATATCTGGAGCATGACCTCCTCCGGCTCCCTCTGTATGATATGTGTGAATTACTCTACCATTGATTGCCGCAATTGTATCGTCTACGTAGCCACATTCGTTTAGAGTATCTGTATGTATTGCAACTTGGGTGTCAGTTTTATCAGCCACATTTAGTGCTGAATTTATGGTGGCTGGAGTTGTTCCCCAATCTTCATGCAGTTTTAGACCGCAAGCTCCTGCCTTCACTTGCTCCATCAAAGATTCTTCTCTTGAATCATTTCCTTTACACAAAAATCCAAAATTCATTGGGAACTCTTCTACTGCCTCTATCATTTTGTGAATGTTAAATTCTCCTGGAGTGCATGTTGTTGCATTTGTTCCATCTGCTGGACCTGT
>JACNGK010000106.1:1717-3405 GCA_014384145.1 Nitrososphaerota archaeon | reverse complement strand
GATTCATTGGCAATTATGTTTCCTTCTGCAGGCATATACTCTCCAATATGTGGTACTCTGGAACGCCATCTAGATATCATATCTATCACACTATGGGGTCGTGAATGGTCACGAGTTTTGTTCCGTCATTAAAGGTGGCTTCAACTTGAATTGTATGAATAATATCTATGACTCCTGGTAAAACATCTTCTTTTGTTAAGACATTTTTGCCAGAACTCATTAGCTCTGAAACTGATTTTCCGTCTCTTGCTCCTTCTAAAATATGGTCTGCAATAATTGCAACAGATTCTGGGTGGTTTAATTTCACTCCCCTCTCTTTTCTTCTTAATGCCACTTGTGCTGCAGTAAAAATTTGTAATTTATCAATCTCTCTTGGAGTTAAAAACATGAATAAATTTGATTTTTGGTGTATTTAAAAATTGAAATATCTAAAAATTTAACTTTGGCAAATTCCAATACTCTGCATGTTGCTGATTAATTCAATTCTAGGTAATGCATACCTTGATAGTAATTTAAAGGAAAAAATTGAAAACGCAACACAAAATCGCACCATAAAACAACTCTCTTTGTCTAGAAGTGATATGGAAAAATCTAGGTTACGTACCAAAACTGATGATGGGACTGAAATTGGACTATCCCTTGAACCTGGAACAACTTTACAAAATGGGGATGTATTGGAAATTAATTCTAATTTAATTATAACTCATCAATTGCCTGAAAAAATAATCTCTGTTAAAGTAACTGATGATCATCACTCTTCTTCTATACGTGTACAACTTGGCCATATCATAGGAAATAGGCATCGTCCATTATCCATTACGTCTGATGGCTCTGTATTATTTCCAATTCACGATGAAAATGAAGTAGAGTTATTTGAGAAACTATTCTCTGAAATCATTCATCACGTCTCAATGACTGTTGAAGATAAAATTTTTGTGCCAAATCAAGGAATGAATGTTCATGAACACTGATTTTTCTGAACTTACATTGATGCAGCTTTCAGATTCTTTTTTTCCTTCTGGTCTTTATACAATGTCAAATGGGCTCGAAACAATATTTGATGAAAAACGTGCATCATCTGAAGGTGATGTTTATGATTTTCTTGAAGTTACATTGGAACAACAACTTGGCCCTGCAGATTCTGTAGCATTATCAAATGCGTATGACTGTGCTAAAAGTAAAGATATTTCGGGAATAATTAGGTGTGATAATGTTCTTTATTCGATGAAATTAATTCAAGAATCTCGTGCGGCATCATGTAGGGCAGGCTCCCAAATGCTCAAATGTATCGTCGCAATATCTTCTGACAGTCTTCTCAAATCATACTCTGAAAAAATATCTAAAAATGATTCGCCTGGAACACATCCTGTTGTTGCAGGTGTGTGCAGTTTTGTAATGGGTATAAAAAAAGAACAGGCAAGACAGATGATGATGTATGGTTTTTGTGTTAGCACTACTGGCGCTGCATTAAGATTGGGAATGATTGATCATATCCAAAGCCAAAAAATTTTACATAAAATTAAACCAAAAATTCAGCAAACTTTAGAAAAATTTGTAGATACAAAAATTAATGATTGCTGGCAATTTTCTCCACAATATGACCTTATTCAAATGACTCATGAAAACAAATTTTCTAAAATGTTTATTACATAAAGAGAAATTTTTTGGTTATGACTAGAATTCTTCGT
>JACNGK010000106.1:0-1373 GCA_014384145.1 Nitrososphaerota archaeon | reverse complement strand
TAATAATTATTGAAAGTGGTGGAGATAATGTCACTACTACCTTTAGTCCTGCACTTGCAGATTATACAATATACATTGTAGATGTTTCTGGGGGCGACAAATATCCTAGAAAAGGTGGACTTGGAATTGAAACAAGTGATCTTTTGGTAATTAACAAAATTGATCTTGCTCCATCAATTGGTGCTGATCTAAATGTGATGGAACGTGATGCAAAAATTGTTAGAAAAAATAAGCCATACGTCTTGGTAAATTGTAAGACTGATCAAGGTATTGAGCAGGTGGCACGACACCTTATTCATGATGTTTTGTTTGATGAACCACCAAAAAATATGATTACCCAGGTGAAATCATGAGTTTAGAACACTGTACCCCTTCTGATATCCCACAAGAAATTTCACAATACGATGGTGATGTTGCACAAATGAATGTGGGTAAATCTGGAAAGATTGGTTATCTACAATTAGAGTTACAGAATGATTCTGACAAACAAAAAACCATCATTACAAAAAAACGAACTCAGGTTCCACTATATGTGCAAAAGGCACTACATTATGATTTGGATTACCCTTCTATGGCTCATGTGTTTGTTTTATCTCCTTCAGGTGGAATTTTACAAGGAGATCGTTACAGGATGGATGTTGAACTAAAAAATAATGCTATATCTCATATTACAACTCAGGGTGCAACTAGAATTTACAAAATGGAATCAAACTATGCAACACACATGGTAACTCTTAGTTTGAAAAATAATTCGTATTTAGAATTTATTCCTGAACAAATTATTCCTTATAAAAATTCAAGATTTTACCAAAAAACAACTCTTAACATTGATGATTCATCTACCGTTGTTTATTCTGAAACAATTGTACCTGGAAGAATTGCAATGGGGGAGATGTTTGATTTTGATGTATGTTATCTAAAAACTGAAGGTACACTTAATCAAAAAATACAATTTAGAGATTCATCACTTTTAATACCAAAATCACAAAAAATTCAATCACTTGCAATGTTTGATGATAAAACAATTCTTACATCTGTATATGTATTGACAAAAAAACATGTTACAAAAATTAATGATTTAGTCAATGAGATATTTTCTAATATTCAAGGTATATCTGGCGGGTCTAGTATTCTGCCAAATGACTCTGGTGTGTCAATTAGAATTTTAGGAAATTCTTCAGAAGATCAAAAAATCACAATCTATCAAATCTTAAAAATAATTCGGAAAGAAATTTTACCTGAATATCTTTAATTCATTCCATCATTTTCAACGTATCTGACGCTGTAATGATGCCAAAAATTTTTGAGCCTTTTCTGACAAGAATACATTTTGAATATTTTATGAGTGGGGCAAGAGTAGCTGCTGGTGTATC
>JACNGK010000031.1:0-7846 GCA_014384145.1 Nitrososphaerota archaeon | reverse complement strand
AAGTACATAAAACCAAACGGCGGAACAGGTTGACGTTCAGAGGTGGGTGAAGCCAGCGTTACTGAAAGGATGATTGAAAGAAAATCGGAGGTTGGTGGCGAGGGAAGCAGCGGAGGTTTCATTCTGTCTGACTTTAACTACTGCCGAGATGGAATTTTGACTAGCGGCCTGATTGCATCGATAATTAAGAAAGACGAGTTTGCTGATGCACTGAACTTTATGGAAAAATATCATATCATAAGGGACAAAGTAGAGTACGATTCAGAACACCATGACGATATACTGAAAATACTGCATGGCAAGATGAAGGAAAAATTTGGCAGTGTGGAAACTCTTGACGGTATTAAAGCGATAGTTGACGAGGATAGTTGGGCGCTGGTCAGAAAATCAAACACTGAAAACTCCATTCGCGTGTCTGCAGAGTCTAACAGCTTGGAAAAAGTTAGAAATATTCATCAAGAGATAAAGGATCTTGTCAAAGAAAGCTATGAGCAAATTAAGTGAAAAAAAAATAATTGAACTTTTTCAGAACAAGTTGGGTAATGCAAGTTTTGTTCCGGAAGATGTTGAATCATTTAAGATTGGAAAGAAGCGCCTTATCGTTAAGGTAGACACGCTTGTTGAAAGCACCGATCTTCCTCCCGGGATGAAGCTGGAGGACGCGGCAAGGAAAAGCATAGTATCGTGTGTCAGTGACTTTGCCGCAAAGGGTGTAAAACCAATTTTTGGTATCATATCACTTACAATTCCCAAAAGATTTTCAAGGTCAAACATAGAAAGTCTTGCCAAGGGATTTCAAAAGGCTGCAAAAGAGTTCCGACTAAAAATATTGGGCGGAGATACGAATGAAGGAAAGGAACTTGTTATAAATTTCTCATTGTTTGGTGTTACAGAAAAAATTGTAAACAGAAAAGGTGCAAAAATAAATCATGTAGTAATTACTTCCGGACCGTTTGGGTATACTGGAGCTGGTCTCTCTATACTGCTGAAAAATAAAAAATGTTCGAAAAAGTTTGGTGCAAAGGCAAAAAGGGCTGTGTTTAAACCAAATTGTAGGTTGATGTTTGGGCTAAAAAATAAAAATTACTTCTCGTCAAGCATGGACTCGAGTGACGGGCTGTCAACAACGCTAAATGAAATGTCAAGCCAAAGCAAAAAAAGATTTGTTATTACTAGAATGCCATCAGAAAATGATGTTTTTGACTTTGCCAGTTCAAGCAGATTGAATGCAGACGACTTGATCCTTAATGGTGGAGAGGAATATGAAATTGTAGCAACCGTAAACGTATCTAATTTACCAAAGATCAAAAAATATGCAAAAAAACATCGAATGAAGTTATATGAAATTGGCTATGTTACAAAAGGCAAGGGAGTATTTTATAAAAAAAATGGAAGATTAATTAGAATTAAGGATAAAGGATGGCAACATCTGCAAAAATCCTGATTACAATACGAGTGAATATGTTTTTTAAACCCCTTGAGATTGTGGTATACATTGTCTGAAACAGAAACTGTTACTGAAGAGGAAGTAAAGGAGCAAGTATCCGAAACTTCATCTGAAGCTCCAACGGAAACTGTTAAGGCAACAACGGAATCTAGTGAGGCAGCATCTGAATCTAGTAAGGCAGCAGCTGAAACTGTTGTGGAGGCAAAAACCCAAACTAAGAAAGAAGGAAAAGAGAAATGGGGTATTGCCCATATTTACAGCAGTTACAATAATACAATTATTCATTTGACAGATCTTACCGGTGCAGAAACAGCTGCAATTAGTTCTGGTGGTTGTCATGTCACTGCTGATAGATATGAGTCATCACCGTTTGCAGCAATGAAAGCATCTAACGCTGTCGTAGAGGCTGCTAAAACAAAAGGTTTCACAGCATTACATATCAAAGTGCGAGCAGTTGGTGGCGTAGGCTCTCGCGTTCCAGGACCTGGTGCTCAAGCAGCAATAAGAGCACTCGCAAGAGGAGGATTCAAAATTGGACGCATTGATGATGTTACACCTATTCCACACGATACTACTAGAAGAAAGGGTGGCAAACGTGGAAGAAGGGTTTAATCATTAACCATCTTCACTTTAACACTACAGCCCTTAGATTCAAAATATTGGCCTAGAAAATTAACAAATTTTTCATCTGGTTTATTCCCTTTGCATTTTTTTATCATGTCTGAAAATTCATCTTCAATTCCCACATACAATTCCTGATCTAAGAGCATTTGGAAAAACGTCCAACCAAATCGTGAAACTGGATCTCCAAACTTGAATCCCACAGTAACATTACAGACTGCTGCCATCTTAGTCATGGCAACCTGAAGAAGTTTGATATTTTCCTCATACTTGGTTGTACTAATTTCAAAGAAAGCCATGCTATTCGTCCGCTGAAGATGATTTACCTAGTTTATCGGAAAGAGATACAAACTTCCCGTCCTTTTCCACATTGATTTTAGTTTTCATTCGTACATTAATGCCAACACTTCTGAATAATGCCAAAAGATTGCCTCCATCTAATACTTCGGTAATGTCACCAGATGAGATCAATTCAGATAGTTTCAGTACTATGATCTCCGTTTCTTTTGGAAACTGATACTCTGCGTTTTGTAAAACTTCTAGGCCCCTGTAGCCTAACCGCTTGATGACAATATCACGTGGAGGTAATTTGTTATCTTTTTGTTCTTTTTGTAATGCGGCGATTTTTTCTTTCTCCTGCTGAGAAGAAAGATTTTTTCGCATTTCTTCCAGGCGTTTTGCCTGAAGTCTTTCTAGATCCTTATCTTCGCTCATCCCTTGATTACACCTATTGGTACAAGTTTTGCCACCTTGGTGGCGATTCCAAGTTCGTGTGAAACATTAACCACTGCATCAACATCCTTGTATGCTTGCGGTGTTTCTTCCACCGTGCCATCACGTGTTAACGACTTTAGGAAAATTCCTTTATCACTAAGAGATTTTTTAACTTCAGACTCGGTAAAATTTCTTCTTGCTTTTGTACGGGACATCATTCTTCCCGCACCATGTGCTGTGGAACCAAAGGTTGTATTCATGGAATTTTCTTGTCCCAAAAGTATCCAACTTCCTGTTCCCATGGAACCTGGTACTAGAACCGGCTGGCCAAGATCACGATACTTTGTTGGCACATCATCCATATTTGCGGGAAATGCTCTGGTAGCTCCCTTCCTATGAACCACAACTGACTTTAACTTTCCATCAATTTTGTGTTTTTCTACTTTGGCTATGTTATGAGCCACATCATAGACAAGTTTCATATCTAAATCAGACTCTGATTGTTTGAAAACCCTTTCAAAAGATTTTCTCGTCCAATGAGAAATCATTTGTCTGTTACTCCAAGCAAAATTTAGTGCTGCAAACATTGCAGCCCTGTATGATTCTCCCTCTTCTGATTTGTTTGGAACACATGCAAGCTCTCTGTCTGCTAAGTGAATGTCGTATTTTTTTTGTGCCTGTTCCGAAATTCTAAGGTAATCACTGCATATTTGATGACCAAAACCTCGTGAACCACAATGAATCAGTATGGTAACACTTCCTTTTTCAATTCCCATTGCCTTTGCTGCCTTCTCATCATGAATCTCTGCCACCTTTTGTACTTCAAGAAAATGATTTCCAGAACCAAGACTTCCCAACTGTGGCGCGCCTCTTTTTCTTGCACGGTCAGAAACCTTGTTAGGGTCAGCGTTTGCTATCTGTCCACTTTCTTCACATACATCTGCGTCATCATTTACACCATATCCATGATCAATTGCCCAACTTACTCCCCTAACCAAAACTTCGTCTAGCTCCGATGGATTTAGCCGAATAGCTCCTTTAGATCCAACACCTGAAGGAATTGATTTGAAAAGATCATTAACAATATCTTTGAGTTTGGGTCTAACGTCACCTTCTGTTAAATTAGTTCTAAGAAGTCTAACACCGCAGTTGATATCATAACCTACACCTCCTGGGCTAATCATTCCCTCTTCTGCATCCATCGCAGCAACACCACCAACAGGAAATCCATATCCTTCATGACCATCAGGTAAAACTATTGCATGCTCTTGAATTCCAGGAAGAGTTGACACGTTTAGGGCTTGTTGAATTGTCCTGTCGGTCATCATTTTAGCCAATAACTTTTCATCAGCATAAATTGTAACAGGCACTTTCATTCCTTTGGAAGAATCAGCATCTATCTGATATCTCATATTCCCAATTTTTTTAGGTGTAAGACCAGACATGTAAATTTGAATTGTAGTTTGATAATTTAAATCATAATTAGATTAAAATGAAATGAAATTATTGAACAGTTATGAAAACTGCTGTAGTTTTAGGTGGCTCGAGAGGAATTGGGAAAGCAATTGCCGACTCACTGAAATCAATCGGCTGTGATGTAATTGCTACCTCAAAGAACGAACTGGACACATCAAGTTTGGAAAGTGTTTCAAGTTTTGCCGAAAAACATAATGAAGTTGATATCTTAATCCTAAACACTGGTGGACCTGAACCAAAAGAATTTTTTTCCGTAACTGAAGAGGATTGGAATCATTACCATAACCAATTATTTCTAGGCTTTTGCTTACTTTTACAAAAGATCAAGGTCAATGATGGTGGATACATATTTCTCATCTCTTCTAATGTGATAAAGGAACCTAATCCAAAGTTAATTATCTCAAGTGCATACCGCTCCGCCTTCTCTAGCGTGTTTAAAATTCTCAGCAAAGAGTTTGCAAAAAAACAAATCAGTTGCATCAACATAGCCCCTGGACCAATCAACACAGACAGAACTAAAGAATTAATTGATGATGTTGAAGCGTTTGCCAAAACTCTACCAATGAAAAGACTGGGAAAGCCAGAAGAAATTGGTAACTTTGTAAAGTCCATAGTTGAAAATGATATCAAATATCTTTCTGGCGCAGTAATCAATTTTGACGGCGCGAACTCCAATTTTGTTTACTAGCAAGACATAGATTTATTTCCAGAACAAGCTGAGAATGATTATGTCCATCTTACCTATAGATACTGGCCGTTATGGTACAAAGGAAATGCTGGATATTTTTAGGGAACAGAAAAAGATTGATTATCAATTAGACATTGAAGCCGCCGCTGCATTATCACAAAGCGAAATTGGATTGATTCCTGCTTCCATTGCAAAAAATATATCCAAAATAGCAAAATCTGGAAAAATTACTGCTAAAAGAATCAAGCAGTTGGAAGCTAAAAGTGATCATGACACTGCTGCGTTGGTGGAAGCACTGGCGGAAAAGTGTAACAAAGAATCAAGACCATGGATACATTATGGTTTGACATCGAATGACCTGGTTGACACAAGCAACTCGATGCAGATGAGAGATGCAATTAAGATTATTCAGCCAAAGGTTTCAAAACTATCGTTACTACTTTCAAAAAATGCTATAAAACATAGGAGTGTTCCCGCTGTTGGAAGAACACATGGCCAACATGCCAGCATCATTTCGTTTGGATTAAAGTTTGCAAACTGGGCTGCGGAAATGTCAACCCATCTTGAAAGATTAGATGAGATTAAGAAACGTGTTCTTATCTGCAAGACACTGGGAGTGGTTGGAACAGGATCCCTAATGGGTAAAAATGCAGTGAAAGTTCAAGAACGTGTAGCTAGAAAGCTTGGACTTTATTCCGCAAAGGTGACCACACAAATTATTCCAAGGGAAAGGTATGCCGAATACATTTTTCAATTGGCATTGCTCGGGGCAACTTTGGAAAAAATTGCCATAGAAATTAGAAATTTGCAGCGAACAGAAATTGCCGAAGTTTCGGAACATTTCAAGAAAGGTCAGATGGGAAGTAGTGCTGTACCTACAAAAAGAAACCCAATCAAAAGTGAAAGAATTTCATCTTTATCAAAACTTCTAAGAAGTCAAATCAATACGTCATTTGAGAACATTCCACTCTGGCATGAAAGAGATTTGTCAAACTCTGCTAATGAGCGATTTACCCTTCCAATGACATCCATCCTGTTGGATGAAATGCTAGAAACGATGATCAAAATAATTGGAAATCTTCAGGTCGATACAAAACGTGTACAGAAAAATCTTCACATAACAAAGGGGCAAATCTTTGCCGAATTCGTGTTGGAAGCACTAATCAAAAAAGGCATACCACGGTTCAAGGCATACAGAGATGTGCAAAGAGTTGCATTTGCCGCACACAAGAAAGGAATCAACTTTATGGATGCGCTAGGAAATGACAAGGTTGTTTCGTCTGCTCTTTCAGATAAGGAAATAAAATCAATCTTTGTTGCGGAAAACCATCTTGGAGCATCGCTAACAATAATTGATAATGTTAACAGCCACGTAAAGGCAAACACTAAGAAGTTTTCCTAGATTTTAACAGCGACTTGTGTATCTTAGAACCATACTGTAGCGCCTTTTTCTGTTTTTGTGCAGCAACTTCAGGTATGCCATAATCCATGGCTAACTCACGAATGGGATGCTTTCTCTGCATATCATCCTGACCATGAATCTTTTCAGAAACTGGAATTTTTTTCGCATATTCTATGAAATTTGGCAATAGGAAAGGCTGAATCATTGTCACACCAAACTCTGCAGTAACTGCATTGATTGCAACCATCATCTCCTTTTCATTTTTTAATTTGTCATTCATCATCTTCACAACCTCATCCTCTCCTTTTTCAATTGCCTCACGGTAAGAATTGTATCCACAAAACAATTCATCAATGCCGTTAGCGGTAACAACTGTCTTTAATCCATTTTTTTGTGCAAGCTCTGCAACATAATAGAACGCAATTGAGTTTTCATTCCAAGAAAGATTGTCTGATTTGATAATCTGATGAATTTTCTGACTAACCTCCTTAAATTTTTCAGGATCAATCTCCGAAATGCTGTGTGGGAAATTTAGCAATTGATTTACCTCCTTGGCAAAATTGATATCGTGGGAATCCTGAAATCCAATTGTCAGAAGATGGATATCATATCCCATATCTTTCACAAGTTTTGCCAGCAGAGTGCTATCTACTCCACCTGAAAATGCAACTCCAATCTTCTTATCGGTAACTGTCTCTTTTACTGCATTCTCCATTTCATCAAGTAATTGTTTATTCATAATTGCAATCAAGTAATCTGGACAATTTATTAATTAACTATGTTATATTCCTGCATGGGATTAGCAAAACTCTCAGATGAGCAGATTCAAACAGCACTTCAAGACTTGGAAGGTTGGTCCGTTGTAGATGGCAAACTCCACAAGGAATTCCAATTTTCAGATTTCAATGAGGCATTTGGATTTATGGCTAGGGCATCCATGCATATTGAAAAGATGAACCACCATCCAGAATGGTTTAACGTATACAACAAATTGATTGTTGATTTAATGACACATGATGCCTCGGGCATAACTGAAAACGATACCAACCTGGCAAAGATTCTCAACTCACTTTAGACATGGAACCAAAAATTCAGGAGAAAGTATGGGATCCAAAGATAGAATCAGAGATTAGAAAAAAATGGGAGGACTCGAAACTTTACGAGTTTCATTCTGACACTGACGGCTATACGATAGATACTCCTCCACCATATCCCTCCGGCAGACCATGGCATATTGGAGCAGCGGCACATTATTCTCAGATTGATATGATCTCAAGAACTGCCCGCATGAACGGAAAGAATGTTTACTTTCCAATTGGCATAGACCGAAACGGTTTGCCTGTTGAACTTTACACAGAAAAAAAACACAGCATTAGAATGCGGGAAACTGAACGTGGAAAGTTTCTGGATCTCTGTAAGGATGCACTTGATGATCTTGAGGCAGAGATGATTTTGATTATGAAAAATCTTGGACTCAGCTGTGACTTTGATAACTATT
>JACNGK010000072.1:0-7903 GCA_014384145.1 Nitrososphaerota archaeon | reverse complement strand
GCTATTAATCCAAGCCCTATCCATCCCCCCTTTCTTTATGTTTACTTCAATTTCTTTTTTCCCTTTTTCTGGAGAATAATATCTTAATGCTCTTCATGTAACATCACAAAACTTACAGCCTCTTCCACAACCACGCATAACTTCTATCATACCATGCATGGTTGGTTCAACAATTTCTGGAATCTCATCTAGGTCAGGTCTATCCCAAAAGTTGACAAACCTTCCATGAATTGTTTTTTCATTGCGTTTAAACTCTTTAATATCAACTTTGAAATCCTTTCTTTTTCTGAAAGGATCCATATTTTCAAATTGACCATCAATTAGATATCTAAAGAAGTCACCCGCATGTCCGTCTATTTCAGGAGCAATTCCACCAAGTTCCCCTTCTAAAATTGCATACAAACCATATTCTTCAATCTTTTCAGGCGCATAGTTATACTGCCAAGTACCGGAAGCGCCAGCAATTACCTTTGCATGACTGCCAGTTTTTTTCTTTGCTGCATTGATTCGTTGATGTAGTTCAGCACAGTAAAACTCATCATAAGATGTTTGCCTTCTTCCAAATGTGAAAGTCATAGTTACAGGTCCCATTCCAAGTGGATCCATTTCATGAGTTCCGACTACTTCGGTTTCAGGTCCGATGAATTTTTCAATATGATCAGGATGGGCAACTACTACGTCCTCACGTTTGAAACCATCACGAAGTAATCCAGCCTCTACTTTGCGTAAACCATACGGGGCATATTTTGCCACGCCGTTGGTATGAGGTGCATAATTGCAAATAAAATCAAACAAAATTTTTGGTGTTACCTGATTTCCTAAAATCTTGTACCAAAAACTGCTTTTATCACGATTTGGATCAAGTGCCGGCGCACATCCAAAAAATGTAGCCAACGAAAGTCCACGATATAATGACATTAATGTTCGATCTGCAGTTAAAACGATCTTTGGACTTGGCATTGTGCTAACGTTCGATTTTAGTTATTCAGTTTAAACCTTTTGAACGTGATTTTATACCTTCTCCAATACTCCAGATTTTGTCCTATGTTGGTGACCAAATTCAGCATTTTGCATTAAATGATCCCCATCAAAAATAGTGCCATCTCGACACACCAGATCTTCATTAATACAGCAGCTTCCACAGATACCAACACCACATTTCATCATGCGTTCAAGGCTTGCCTGAACAAAAATCTGGTTTGATCTTGCTAGGTTCACTGTTTTATACATCATAAGTTCCGGCCCACAAGTATAAACTGCATCAAAGCTATTCTGATCAAGTAATTCCTCTAATACGTCAGTAACAAATCCTTTTTTTCCATATGTTCCATCTTCTGTTACCACAATCACTTGATGTTTATTGTTTTCAAGTAATTTGTTGGCCAGGTCTTCAAAAAAAACTTCTTCCTTTGTCTGGGAACCCATCAAGAGTATAATCTCATGTGAAGGCTTACAGAAAGTTATCAGTCGCAATAAAGGAACCAGTCCAGTTCCTCCACCGACTAGCAATAGTTTTCCATCCTTGATATCAAAACAATTTCCATATGGACCACGAACCCCGATATAATCACCCACAGAAAGATTATACATTCCAGTTGATGATTCGCCTCGCTTTCTAACTGTAAATGCAGCTTTACCATTCTCTTGTGTGACCATTACGCTCATTGGTAATTCGTTAACGCCTGGAATCCACACCATTGCAAATTGACCAGGCAAAACTTTGGATAATACTTGATCAGTAAAGATCAAGGTACGCACAGTTGGTGTTTCATCAATAATTTTTTCAACCGTACACATGTAATGGCTATTAGGATTCCTTTGACTGTCCAACCATCTCACCTATACTCGAATATCCCTTTTGTTCCATATAATTTTGAATTCCACTGTTTATCTCCGCAAAAACTTCTGTCCAATGCTCACCCAATACACTACCAAACTGTACAGCACATGCGCCCGCAAGAATAAATTCTACAGCATCTTGCCAGGTAGAAATGCCACCACACCCAATAATGGGAACGTCAAACTTGGATGAAATTTCATAAACACATCTAACAGCAATTGGCTTAATGGGAGTTCCAGATAAACCACCAATTTTGTTACTTAGTATCGGTTTTCTAGTTTCAACATCTATTGCCATTGCACGAATAGTGTTAATCGCTGTAATACCATCTGCTCCTGCATCACATGCTGCACTAACTGTATCTAGATAGTTTGTAGTTCCTAATCCTACTTTTGCTATAACTGGTACATCAGTAAGTGATTTTACTTTTTTTACGATTTTTTTTACAAGTTCAACATCATCGCCAACCTCTAGACCTACCTTAGCTACATGAGGACATGACAAATTCAGTTCATAGGCTGAAACCTTGCAGTTTTCAAACTGCTTGACCATAAAATCAAAATCGTCTTCCACTGAGCCAACTAAACTGACAATTATTGGGACATCCTTGTTTGAGGTAATCATTTTTGCAAAATTCGGTGCACCTGGATTTGACAATCCAACTGCATTTAACCATCCACCGCCCTTCACGCTAAAGATTGTTGGATTTGCATAGCCATCCCAAGGTTCCTTGCTTAATGACTTTGTAACAACAGCACCAGCCCCAGCGCGGTACAATCGTTCAAAAATATTAAGTGATATACCCAAAATACCAGAAGCAAGAATAGTAGGTCTCTCAAGAGTTAATGTTCCTATTGAAGTTGAGAGACTGGCTGCCACTTTGAATAGTTTGATTATATTCTCATATAACAGTTGATTATCAAATTGTGTTGTTAACTTTTTAATGAGGACAAAAGGTCGTTATTTGTTATGTACTCAACTATCCTCACAGAGCTAGGGATTGCAATCTTTGATGACGAGAAATGTTTGAAATCGTTTCCTTTTAAAAATCCAGCCGAAGAATATATTGCAGTTAAAAAAGGTGAATCAAAACTTGGTGAAATTGGAAAATTTCTTGCAGATGGTCAAGTAACAATTGTGAATAATCATGGGTTACTAGAAATTTTGACAAAAAAATCAATTGATGCACAATTAATGGATCGTAATCAAATGGATAGTATACAATCAACAAAGACTAATCTCTTGATAAATTCAGGTCTTGCAAATGATGAAAATGATGCAATGGAAAAATTACGTGAATTCGCCATACAGCTTTCATCATCTAAAGTAACTGAAGTTTCACAAAGCCCAGACCTTCATCTCATTCAGGCAATAAACACATTAGATGAAACTGATAAGATCATAAACAGTATTAGTTCAAGGCTACGAGAATGGTATGGTTTACACTTTCCAGAGCTTGATAATTTAATTGACAGTATAAACGGATATTCACAGATAGTTCTATCAGGTAAGCGAGAAAATATTTCAAAAGAAGATTTTGAAAAGGCTGGATTTTCTAAAGACAAAGTCGAAATGCTATGTTTGATAAAAGAAAAAAGTAGAGGTGGAGATATTTCAGAGAAAAACTTTGCCATAGTAGAATCTTTGGCTAAACAGATTTTGAATCTTTTTGAGCTTAGAAAAAATATTGAAGACCATGTTGAGGAACAAATGAATGAACAAGCACCAAACATATCTGCGATTCTTGGAACTGCGGTGGGAGCCAGAATTTTGGCGCGTGCAGGAAGCTTAAAAAGATTGGCTACTATGCCGGCAAGCACAATTCAAATTTTAGGGGCAGAAAAAGCATTGTTCCGTTCTTTAAAAACTGGTGCAAATCCACCCAAACATGGAATTCTTTTTCAACATGCATTAGTTCATGCAGCTCCTAGATGGCAAAGAGGAAAAATTGCCAGAGCAATAGCTGCAAAGGCAGCAATTGCAGCAAGAGTTGATGTCTTTGGAGGTGGATTAAATGAAATGCTTTTGGACAAACTAAACGTTAGAGTTAAGGAAATTGGAGACAAGTACAAACAGCCTGTAATAAAAGAATCAAAACCTAAACCCAAAGTAAAAGGAAAAAAATCAGGACGCTTTATGAAACGAAGACGGAAGAATTTTGGTAGATAAACAAACATTTTTTTGGATTCAGGTAGAAGGAGAGAAAAAATTAGCAACTCAAAACTTGGTCCCTGGAAATCAGGTCTACAATGAAAAGCTTGTTCAACATAAGGGATCCGAATACAGGATTTGGAATCCTTTTAGAAGTAAACTAGCTGCTGCAATAATGAATGATTTAAAGAACTTTCCATTTAATCAAAAATCTGATGTCTTATACCTTGGAGTATCAACTGGAACTACAATAAGTCATATTTCAGATATTGTTAACCAAGGTGGAACTATCTTTGGAATTGAACATGCAAGTAGAGTTGCAAGAGATTTTTTAGATAGGGTAGCATCACACAGAAAAAACATTGTACCGATAATTCAGGATGCAAGAAGGCCAGAAGAGTTTTTCTCCGTTTACAAGAAAGTTGATATCGTATATGTAGACATTGCTCAACCAGATCAAACAAACATAGCCATTGAAAACTGTAGATTATATCTAAAATCTGGAGGTCACTTATTTTTGGTTATAAAAACCAGAAGTATAGATGTTGTAAAAGATCCAAAAATGGTAATCAAAGATGAAATAAAAAAACTGGAAACGTTGTTTGAAATCAAGCAAACAATTGACTTGCACCCATATGATAAAGATCATGCGATGGTAATAGCAACATTACTGAGATAATTTTCTTTTCTTCATTAAGATTTGTACGGGCTTCCAACTCTTCCGTAGAAATGATATATCCTGTTTTTTTCGTATTAATTTTTTCACAAATACCTTGGTTGTAGGATCTGATGGATACCCACTACCAATGTCACGATTTTTTCCCAATCTAGCGATTGCTCTGTCCCGAGAAACTTTCGCAAGGATTGATGCAGCAGAAACTGTAACAAATTTGCTGTCTGCGTGATGATATGATCTTATCTTCGTGTTTGATGTGAGTTCTGAAATCTCTTTTCCAAATCTTTTGGAATTCACATCACATGAATCTACAAATGCAGTTGATGGTGAAAGTTTGGATATCACTTTTGCCATATACTTCGCTTCCAGATGGTTTAAAGAATGAGTTGAAACACTCTTGTCAATTATCCGTGGAGGAATTCTCACCACGTAATAGTCATCAACTATTTCAATAATTTTCTTGTAAAGGCGCTCCCTTGCCGTGGGTGAAAGTTTCTTTGAATCCCTAACACCAAGTTTTTTCAAGAGATTAACTTTTGATTTACTTATGCTGACACCTGCAACAACTAAAGGACCCAACATGGATCCACGTCCCGCCTCGTCAACACCACAAATTTGCATATGGTTTTTCATTTTTTAGGAGTATTAACCGTTATAGGTAAAAAGAATTCAAGAGATCTATTGCAAAGAATAGAAGAAAAGTTAGTGGAGATAACAGAGGGTACAACTAAAATTCTTGTTCCAAAAAAATCGCTTGATGAGAAAGTTCCGCCAAAGGAGCCTGCCTTTTTCAATCCTGCTGCAAAATTAACCCGTGATTTTTCAATTTTAGCCTATTCTGCTTTTTGGGAAGATTTTGACAAGCCAAAAATATTTCTAGATGGGTTAGCTGGTCTTGGTGCCAGATCCCTCAGGGTTGCGAATGAAATTCCAGACGTAGAAGCGGTTGTGGCTAATGATATCAATTCTGATGGCCTAAACATTGCACAGAATTCCATGAAGCTAAATGAGATTACAAATTTTGATACATCTGAAAACGAGATATGCCATTTTTTTGGCTCATATTCAAAGAAGGGAAAGAGAGGTTCAATTGTGGATATTGATCCTTTCGGTTCACCTACAAAATATTTTGACTGTGCGATTCGTGCTACGATGCATAGTGGCATGTTATCAGTTACTGCTACAGACTTGCAGGTGTTACATGGACTATCAAAACGATCATGCCAAAGAAAATATCATGGAGTGCCAATAAAAACAGAATATTCTAATGAAATTGCAATTAGACTTATTCTAGGCTGCTTGGAATATGTTGCGGGAAGATTAGAGATACAGATAATTCCACAGTTTGTGCAACATGATATGCATTATTACAGAGCATATCTTAAAATTTTAAACAAGCCAGGACAAAAAGAACATCTTGGATATATTGTCCACTGCAAATCATGTGGAAGTAGAAAAACTGCTATGAAACAGGAAGAGGTTTGTGAGATTTGTAATTCTAAGCTAGATGTTGCTGGTCCACTGTGGGTGGGACAATTATTTGAAAAAGAATTTGTCATGAAAATGAATGAAATGATTCCAAAACTTGCAGTGGATAAGAGATGCCAAAAAATCTTGGAAAAATGTGTTCTAGAATCAGAAATGCCACCAACATATTATACACTTGATGAGATTGCATCAAAAAGGCAGAAGCCTCCACTTAAAATGAAAAACATGATTAAAAAACTACAGGATGCTGGTTTCGTAGCAAGTCCAACTTCGCTTAATCCAAATGGATTCAGAACGGATTGTAGGATTGATGAAATTATGAAATTACTATCATAGATGGTTGGGATGAGGTTCAAGGCAATCTTAGAAACAAAAGGCAGGGATACTGGTAAGACGCATAAGGTATGGCTTCTTGCCGTCAAATACGAGGGAAATCTGTACTTCTCACGAAGAAATACCAACAGTGATTGGTTAAAGAACGCGCAAAAAAATCCAGATGTAAGAATAGAATTTGATGGACAAAGTTTTGCTGGAAGAGCTAGTTTAGTAAATGATAATTCTCTTTGCAAAAAAATATCTCAGTTAAAGTATGATGATGAAAAGCGTGCGAATGAACCCAGAGTAGTTTTAGAAGTGGATTATAACTAAAACTGCGCTGCATATGCTAAACCAAATCCTACAATAATCAGTCCATACCATTTGAAGTTTCTTTTATTCAAGAATATGTTTGGGCTGCCTATAGAATCTTCACCATATGTTCTAGTACGTATCTTTCGCATTTCTATAGCCTGACCTATTAATGCGATAGTGATCACAGCCAGCGCGGCGATTGCCATAATTGGTTGTGGCATGTGTTAAAGACTAATTTGTAAAATTTAATGTTTTTTTAAGATACCTTGGTTGATAATACATGCCTGGAGATATTCAGTTATCCGATTCAGATGGAGTTTTTTTGGTCAAGACCGCAAGAATGGCGGTTACAGGATTTCTTTCAAATGGTAATAGGCTGAAATTAGAATCAGAACGTGAGGAAAAATTCTCTTTTAATTCAGGTGTGTTTGTTACCCTGAACAATCCTGATGGGTTACGAGGCTGCATCGGATTTCCAATGCCTGACAAAAAGTTATCTCACGGAATAATAGATGCGGCAATTTCCGCCGCCACTGAGGATCCAAGATTTTCACCGGTGAAAACAAATGAACTGAATGACATTGTATTTGAAGTAACTGTTCTCACACCACCAGTTGAAATTGATGTTTCTGATCCTACGGAATACTTGAAAAAAATTAAAGTTGGGAGAGATGGTCTGATCATCAGACATTCTTTTTCCTCTGGCTTGCTATTGCCACAGGTTCCTGTTGAATACGGCTGGAATGTGGAAGAATTTCTTCAACACACATGTGAAAAGGCTGGGCTGTCAAGAGACATCTGGAAAAATGAAAGCGTGAAAATTGAAAAGTTTGAGGGCATCATATTCAAGGAAGAAACACCTAATGGTGCAATCGTAAGGGAGGAAACCTAATGGAGGTTAGAACGCCTGCGGTATCTGGAACGTTTTATCCAGGAGATGAAAAGGAGCTAAAAGATCTCATACGTGAATGCTTTTTGCATGAGTTGGGTCCTGGTAAAATGCCTCCTACAGATTCTGATCAAAAGATTTACGGTGTGATATGCCCCCATGCAGGTTTTGTTTACTCTGGTCCCGTTTCAGGTCATTGAGCTTACGTTCACCTATGTGGCCAAAAGGC
>JACNGK010000084.1:0-8500 GCA_014384145.1 Nitrososphaerota archaeon | reverse complement strand
TTTTTCTTCTTTTTCGTCCTTACGTTGTTTTGGTAGCATGATATACACACAAGCGCCGCCACACATAGTACACGGCACATTATTTCCTGGATGCTGACCTGTCCGTCCATGAATTAGTGCGGCCTTTTCTGGATCTATTGATAAAGCGAGTTGTTTTTCCCAATCAAGAGTTCTTCTTGCTTCAGTCATATCCATATCCCATTTAATGGCCTTCTCTCGAAGCTTTACCAAGTCACCTGCATGAGCAGCAATTCTGTATGCTATCAGACCTTCTTTTACTTCATCTGGAGTTGGTAACGCCAAGTGTTCAGATGGTGTTAGATAACATAAAAGATCAACACCTGCACTTGCTGAAACTGCAGCACCAATTGCGCTTGCTATATGATCATGCCCAGATGCAATATCTGTAACAAGAGGTCCTAGAACATAGTATGGAACATCCCCAATCAGTGATTTTGCTAGTGTAACATTTGCAGTGACTTCATTCAGTGGGACATGGCCTGGACCCTCAATCATTACTTGAACATCCTTTTCAATTGCACGCTTTGCTAGTCTTCCTATATTGATCATTTCCTGCACCTGTAATTCATCATGTGAATCCAATATAGAACCTGGACGTAGTGCATCACCTAGACTAAAAGTGACATCATATTTTTGCGCTAATTCAATCATATAATCATAATGAGTGATGTAAGGATTTTCCTTATCATATTTCAACATCCATGCTGCAGTTATTGTTCCGCCCTTACTCACAACTCCAGCATATCGCTGCACTTTGAAAATTCTTTTTGCAATTTCCTTTGTAATGCCAGAATGAATTGTCGTATAGTCTACTCCGTCCTTTATGTTATTTTCAAATGCCTTGATGTAATCATCCTCCGTAATATCAAGAGGATTTTTGTGCTTTTCAACACCGAAATTATATGCTTCATAAATTGGTACAGTTCCAAATGTTATAGGCGCTGTATCTAATAATGTCCTTCTAATGCTGCCAACATCCCCACCATCACTAAGATCCATGATTGTGTCAGCATGATATTTTACAGCAACTTTGGCTTTTTCAATCTCCTCTTCAACGTTGACGTTTAATGTTGAAGTGCCAATGTTGACATTCACCTTGGTTTTCATGCCTTTCCCAATTCCCACGTTGTGAATCTTCTGGGGTCTCACGTTGTTGCTTGGAATGATAATTGAGCCGGTTGCAATCTTTGGCAGGAGCCAATCTAGCGTAACATCTTCATCTTTTGCAACCTGCTTCATCTCATCAGTTGCAATACCTCTTCTCGCAGAGGTCATTTGAGTAGCCATAAGCCTACTAGTCTTCTGCTAAATTTAAACAGTCGTCAAACAAGCGATCAAATTTTAAAACATGATACATAATTTAATACAGATATGAACATTCTTTCCATTGGAGGATCTGACCCATCCTCGGGTGCTGGAATACAAAGTGACGTCAAAACGTTTTCCAATCATAATGTCTATGGATTTACTGCTGTAACTGCAATTACTAGCCAGAATACAAGAAAAGTTACATCAATTGAGCCTGTTTCTACTAAAAGCTTAAGGGCACAACTGGATTCAATTTTATCTGATTTTCATATTGATGCAATCAAAATTGGAATGGTTTACAATTCTCAAATAATAAAGGTAATTCATTCAAAGTTAAGAAATATCAAAGTTCCAATTATTGTCGACCCCATAATAAAATCAACAACAGGTACAATACTTCTTAAAAAAAGTGCACTGCGTGATTACAAAAAGATGATAATTCCCTTAGCGGATGTGATAACTCCAAACAAGTATGAGGCAAAAGTTTTGTCAGGAACATCAAATACGAACAAATCTGCAAAAAAAATTCAAGCAATGGGGGCCAAATGTGTAATCATTACTGGTGCAACTTCATCGAATAATCAAATTTCTGATTTTGTTTTAGAAGAAAACAGGAAATATGTAATTTCTGGGAAGAAAATTCCTACTAGAAATCATGGCAGTGGGTGCAATTACTCTGCGTCAATTTCTGCCTCACTTGCAAAAGGAAATACAATCCATTATGCAGTAAAAACAGCCAAGGATTACGTTTACCAGTCCATAAGGAATTCAAAAAATATTGGAAAAGGTGTGAATATTACTCATAAAAATATTTCAAATGGAATGAGGGAATTATCAGATTCGATCAATCACTTCAAGCAGATAAAAAATATTTACAAAATAATTCCAGAATGCCAGACAAACTTTGTTTTTGCTAAAAAAAACCCAAAAAGCATTATGGATGTGTTAGGAGTATCCGGACGTCTAGTAAAATCAGGCAAAGAGGTTGTAACAGCTGGTGAGATTGTATATGGTGGTTCACAGCATGTTGGAACAGCAGTAATTCAGGTAAACAAAAAATTTTCAGAAATTCGTTCTGGTCTTAACATAAAATATAACCCAAAAATTATTTCAAAAGCAAAAAAATCAAGATACACTATTCTAAGCTATGACAGAAGTAAGGAACCAAAAAAGTCAAAACAAAAGGAAAACTCTTCCATTTCTTGGGGAATATCCAACTCTCTCAATGCAAAATCACCTGACGTAATTTATCATAAGGGTGACATCGGAAAAGAGCCAATGATTCTAATCTTTGGTAAAAATCCTGACGATGTGATAAGAAAGGTTTCAAAGTTAAGACCATATCACTAAAAATTGTGTAACTTAACATAAATAGTCCCGCAATGAGAATGTAAATTCATGAAAGCTGTAATTCTTGCCGGTGGTTTGGGTACAAGGCTACGTCCACTTACTAATAAAAAACCAAAACCAATGCTTCCTTTAGGTAAGAAACCACTATTGGAACACCTAATCAAGTGGATTAAAAAAAATGGTGTAAAAGATATCGTTCTATGTGTGAGCTATCTTCATGAAACAATTGAAAAATATTTTGAAGATGGAAGTAAATTTGGTGTAAAAATTGAGTATGCTATATCAAGTAAACCACTTGGAGATGCGGGACAGCTAAAAACTGCACAAAAGTTCATCGATGATACATTTGTTTGTGTTTATGGTGACTCTATATTCGATTTTAGTCTAAGAAACATGATATCTGCTCATAAGAAAAAGAAATCATTTGCCACAATGAGTCTCTGCGAACACAAAACAACCATCCAGTATGGAGTTATTGATACTAAAAATAATGGTAAAGTGTTAGCTTGGAACGAAAAACCTGAGATTAAATCAAAAATCAATATGGGTTGCTATGTTATGGAACCTGACATGCTGAACTTTATCCCTAAGGGTAAAAAATATGGAATGAATTACGCGATAAAAAAAGCAATGTCTAAACGTAAAACTGTTAGCAGCGTACTAGTAAAAAATGGATTCATAGATGTTGGCGACAAAAAAACCTATGAGAAATTAAACATGAAATATAGAAAACGAGGCAAGATTTGATTTAATATGTCAGAAATTATAATTCGTGAAATTGAAGAAAATGATCTTGAGAAAGAATTTCTAGAAAGTTTAGATTTTTTAAGAAAGGCAAGTAATATTGATAAAAATAAAGCTAAGGAAATTTTGAAAAAAATAAAACGAAACCCAAATCATATAATCCATGTTGCAGTAGATGACAACAAAATTGTTGGCTCTACTACTTTACTCGTTGAACAAAAATTTATGCATAATGGTGGACTTGTTGGGCATATTGAAGACGTAGTAGTAAGAAAAGATTACGAGGGAAAAGGAATTGGAATTAAACTTGTTATGTCCATGTTAGAACGTGCAAAAGAAAAAAATTGTTACAAAACAATTTTAGATTGCAAGGATGATGTAAAGCAATTTTATGAGAGAATTGGATTTAAACATGAATCAAATGGCATGCGATATGATCATAATTAAAAATATTTTCTTGATCTTTTTTTAAGTCTAAACAAAAGTGCTCCTACTATTATAACTGGTATAGAAACAACAATGAATAGTGGAGGAACTATAATGACAGTAAATACATGATAATCTTTGTCTATGCTATCCAGCATCGTATATGCACAAGACATACCAACTAACAATACAATACCACCAGCAATTACCAGCCAACCAATTTGTTTTGATCCAAATTTCCTTGCAATCATATAGGATGTACCAGACATGATCACTCCTGGTGCGACACCTATTGAGATAAATTGTAAAATTTTTGATTCAGGCTCAAAAAACTCAGTCAAGGTCGGGTCACCCATAAAATTAAAAATCGAAATTATTTCTGCTACAAACATTGCATACAAACCAATACCTGCCATTGCAATGTAAGCCCCATACTGCATTTTCATATGAATGAAATTTTGTTATGGATAAATAAACTATTTTTATTACTCTATTCCGACAAGATTCGCTAGCTCTTTTCTACATGCAGCGCCTAGTGCTTCAGCCGCCTTCTCGGGTGATATTGTATTAAGAAATACACCATATCCTCGTTCAAGACCAGACCAATGTTCTGTTATGGGATATACCTCGATATGCCAATGAATTTGCCTGCTATTTTTCTTTTCGGGTGATAGATGAAATGCTAAATTAAATGATACATCCTTAATTTCTTTCGTCAAACCCCCAAGCGTTGCCCTTAAAATTAACGACACGTCGTTAATTTCTTTTTGAGTTATTTTTGAGAAACTAGTAGAATGTTTTTTAGGACATATCCAAAATTCAAAAGGGTAAGAAGGTGCCCAAGGACAAAATGCTATAAATCCTTCAGTTTGTAAGATTTGTCTTGGTCCACTAATTTCAGTATTTACTACTTGACACATAGGACATACACCCTTCTCATTAACGATTTGATGCGAGGCTTCAGCTTCTTCATCAATTCTTGGAGGTAAAGTTGAAAAACTTACCATATTGATGTGTGAGTGTTCCACATTACTTCCAGACTCTTTGCCATGATTAACGAAAATAGTTACATATGTGACTCCCTTTTGTGTGTATAACCATCTAAGTCTATCCTGAACCACAACCAAAACATTTGACAATTGTTCAGTGCTTATAGTAGCAAGAGTGTCTTTATGTTTAGGAGATACAACTACAATGTAATGATAGCCATATGCAGGTTCGCTATACAAAGGTCTATCACTATATGAATTTTTAGTGGATGTTGAAACCGTTGGTTCTTTACTTTCAAATACACGAACAGACCAATTGTCCACAAAAAAATCCTCGCTGTCCTGTAACCTTTGTAACATTCCATCTTTTGCAACAAGTGATAATAATGATGGATTAGTCATAGATTCGTTACCAGGACAATATGGACATTTTTTGGTATCGATGTTTTTTTTTGTAGAAGGATGAACTATGACCTCACGTTCAAGAACATAATCTTTCCTCATATCTCCCATAAGAAATAATGCAATTTTTGAGGGTTAAAATCTTTTCAAAAGATTGTATGTCGATAATTATTTCTAAGATCGCTGTCTTAATTACAAGTTTTTAAGCATCACATCGATTTCATGAAAATAGGAGTGGAGAAAAATCGCTGATAATAATCATGTTAAGATAATCTATGTTTTGTTAGATGGTGTAGGTGATCTACCACATCCAGACTTGGCAGGGAAGACGCCGCTTGAGGCTGCAACGACAAAAAACATGGATATGTTAGCAAAAAATGGTATTATGGGTCAGGTTATATCAGTTGGAAAGGGTATAGCGCCAGAATCAGACATTGCTGTCTTTAACATGCTAGGGTATAAGTTTCAACATTCTGACTATGCGGGAAGAGGTGTAGTTGAGGCAATTGGAATTGGGATTGATTTTAAGGATGGTGATTTGGCATTGCGTGGTAATTTCGCTACATTAGACAATGAGGGAAAAATTATTGATCGGCGAGCAGGTAGAAAAATTGAGAGAGAAGACGTAGAAGAAATTTCAAAAGAGATTGAAAAAGAAATCAAATTTTCAAACCCTAATACATCTGTAGTCGTAGCCCCAACAGTTGGACATCGAGTTACTGTAAGGTTGAGAGACAGCAAACCACTTTCCTCAGAAATTTCTAATACTGATCCGGCTTATGGACGAGTAGATGGAATGGGAATTGCAAAGGCAGTGAGTGATTTTATGAAAATAGAAAAATGTATTCCTCTAGAACAGACAAAAAATGCAATAAGTGCGGCAAATTTGGTAAATGAGTTTACTGAACAATCATTAGAAATAATGAAAAAAAGTGATGTTAATAAAAGGAGATCACAAAAAAATAAAAAATTACTAAATAGTATATTGTTAAGAGATGCTGGTAACAAATATCCAAATGTGAAACCGATTAATGATTTGCATTCTATGAATTTTTCATGTATCGTTGACATGCCGGTGGAGGTTGGTATTTCCAATATTCTTAAAATGAGGACATACAATGCTGGTGGGCTAACTGATTATGAAGAAAAAGCTAGTGTTGCAGCACATGCAATGGAAACTGAGAATGCCATATATGTACACTTGAAGGGACCTGACGAGTTTGGACATGATGGTGATGCAATTGGTAAAATGAAAAATATTGAAGAGATTGATAAGCGCTTTTTTGGAACTTTGCTAGATCATATAGACGTATCAAAGGTTGCAGTAATGATATCAGCTGATCATTCTACACCAAGTATCCATAAAGGACATAGTGCTGATCCAGTTCCTGTGCTAATTTCTGGCGATATGATAACAAATGATGATACACAGCGTTTCACTGAGGCAGAGGCCAAAAAGGGTGCAATTGGATTAATTGAGGGTGCACAGGTAGTAAAAACTGGAATAACTCTGTTTAAAATGGAAAAGTGAAGATTTCTTTTTTATCCAACATTTCAATTGTTTTTTGTTTAACCATATCAACATTAATTTTATAATACTCACCTGATTTACTATGTAATTTTTTTAGCGCACGACCAAGCACTGAAAGACATATTGTATTTTCATCTTTCTGATAATGTACAAGTGCCGCAGCAACTAGTATTAATCCTTGAATTAGCTCTTTTTCATCACCGGTGCATTGTTTCCATGCGCCCTCTAATGCCTCATGGCATTCCCAAAATCTTTCATTATTAAAGTAAAAAATTCCATCTTTAATCAATTGATTTTTCTCAATTTCTTCTTCAATAATATGTCTAGAATGATCAATTTGTCCAATCGAAGTTAATTTCTCTAACAATAATTCAAGGTTATTTTGATGCACTGAAACATCTAATTCAATGAATTTGCTAGATACTCTACAATCACGAATGGTTACGGTCATTCCATAAGTTAGATCTCGTGAATTAGAAAGAATGTTTTTTGCATCTTTAGGTTCATAGTCAGAATTTTTCAAGTGTACCATAAATCTGTCCATAATTTTTTTCTGTAGTGATTTCATAAATTTGTTGATATTATGTTGAAGGTTTATATGAAATACTCGAAGGATTTGAAACATGTCAATGATTGAGACGTTAAGTGATGAAAAGAACTCATTTTTATCTAGACGAGAGATTATTTGTGATTTTAAGGGACTGGGAGGAAAACTCAAAAAACTAGAAGCAGTAGAAATGATTACTAAAGAATTCAAATTAGATGGAAAAATTGTAATTCCAATGAAGCTACAAAATTATACTGGTCAGCCAAAAATTACGGGTACATTTTATGTATATGATGATGAAAAACTTGCAAGAGAACATGTAAGTCCTATGATTTTTGATCGTTTAGATAAAGCTAAAAGTCCTAAAGAAGAGAAAAAAGATGAAAAAGCTGCAGATGCAGAACCAGCAAAGGCAGATGCAGAACCAGCAAAGGCAGATGCAGAACCAGCAAAGGCAGATGCAGAACCAGCAAAGGCAGATGCAGAACCAGCAAAGGCAGATGCACCTGTTGATAAACCTGATACAAAAACAAAAGACAAAAGTGAAGATAACTAATGGCTGGAAAAAAAGGACTTAGTCCAAATGTTTACAAATACTATAAAGTAGATGGTGAAAAAGTAACTAAAACGCATAAGAATTGTTCACGCTGTGGTAAGGGCGTTTTCATGTCAGAACACAAAGACAGAAGAACGTGCGGTAAATGTGGCTTGACAGAATTTCTCTAATAAAGTCTTTTTTTTCTTAACTTTGATGCCTTTAATTCAAAACTTTCAATTTTTGAGATAAGGTTAGGTGCCAGTCTCATTTTTGAAATTAAATCTGGTGATAATTTTGTAATGTTAGTATCTAATGTGATATTTGTTACAGGTAGATTTTTTTCAATCCAGTGTTTTATCACCTTATCCTCAAGTTTATAATCTCTAAATCCTGATGGAAATTTTTTTGTTATATGTGAAAGTAATGTCTTATCACTAAATACTGCACGTGGCTCAAATAATCTTTCACTATCTGTATAAACATTTTCAAAAAGATTTGCCGAAATTTCATCAGATATTAATTCCATACTAGAAATTTTACGCATTAATTCTAAATAATGTAAAAATTCATGTGCCAAAATTGCATGGATTGTCCCCTTCAAACCATATGCCACTAGCGGTGCAGATATCTGAATAACCACTTGC